>NZ_JAIXHU010000050.1:0-19888 GCF_025671395.1 Paraclostridium sp. AKS73
GAGGATACACCTGTTCCCATTCCGAACACAGAAGTTAAGCTCTTTAGCGCCGATGGTACTTGGTGGGAAGCTGCCTGGGAGAGTAGGACGTAGCTAGGTTTTTTAAACAAGGCCCATTGGTCAAGCGGTCAAGACACCGCCCTTTCACGGCGGTAACAGGGGTTCGATTCCCCTATGGGTCACCAGTCGTGGGATTATAGCTCAGCTGGGAGAGCACCTGCCTTACAAGCAGGGGGTCACAGGTTCGAGCCCTGTTAATCCCACCATATATGCGGCCTGGTAGTTCAGCTGGTTAGAATGCCAGCCTGTCACGCTGGAGGTCGAGGGTTCGAGTCCCTTCCAGGTCGCCAACTTAATAAGCGGGAATAGTTCAGTGGTAGAGCGCAACCTTGCCAAGGTTGAAGTCGCGAGTTCGAATCTCGTTTCCCGCTCCACTATAACGTGGGTGCATAGCTCAGCTGGATAGAGCAACGCCCTTCTAAGGCGTGTGTCCGGGGTTCGAATCCCTGTGCGCTCACCAATCGTAAAAGGAGTTTCACATTTGTGAAGCTCTTTTTTTATATTAAAAAAGTATTTTATATATAAATTGAATATAGCTGGATTAATATAGTATAATACATATTGTAAGCAATTTAAGTATTATAAACAGGAGGAAAGTACTGTGTTTAATATAGATTCTTTTTGGCAAGGTTTTATTAGTTTAGCAAGTAATGTAAAT
Source organism: Paraclostridium sp. AKS73 (assembly GCF_025671395.1). NCBI lineage: Bacteria > Bacillati > Bacillota > Clostridia > Peptostreptococcales > Peptostreptococcaceae > Paraclostridium > Paraclostridium sp. AKS73. The sequence continues at coordinate 719 of NZ_JAIXHU010000050.1, forward strand.
ATACCTGACATAGTAGATATAGCAATCGTTACCTATATCTTTTACAAGTATATACTTTTATAAAAGATACTAGAGCAGAGCAAGTTTTAAAAGGGATGTTATTTCTTTTAGTGGCTACTAAGGTCAGCGAAATATTTAATTTACATACATTATATTGGATGTTAGAAAATACTTTAACAGTAGGTTTGATTGCAGTGCTTATAATATTTCAACCAGAGCTTAGATCTGGGCTTGAATATATAGGAAGAACTAAATTTACTTTTTTAGGTAAAAATAATTATACTATATCAGAAGATCAACTTAAAAAAGATATAGAAGAAATCGTTGAATGTCTATACTCTCTATCAAGACAAAAAATAGGTGCCCTTATAATAATGGAAAGAGATACTAGAATAGGAGAAGTTATAAATACTGGGACTATAATTGATGCTGAAATATCTAGACAGTTATTAATAAATATATTTATACCTAATACACCTCTTCATGATGGTGCGGTTGTTATTAGAGATGGAAAAGTAAAAGCTGCAGCATGTTTTCTACCACTTACTGAAAGTAAGGACTTAAGCAAAGATTTAGGAACAAGACATAGAGCTGCAATCGGAGTAAGTGAAATTTCTGACTGTTTATCTCTTATAGTATCAGAAGAAACAGGAGCAGTTTCAATAGCTAAGTCAGGAAAGTTATATAGAAATATGACAAAAGAAAGATTAACTAATATATTACGAAGCAATTTAAAATCTAGTGATCAAGATCAAGAAAAAGGCTTTTTAAAAGGTGGTATATTTAGATGAAAATAGATTAAAAAATAATACTAAAATAAAATTAATATCATTATTAAGCGCATTAGTTCTATGGCTATATGTTATGACAGTAGAAGATCCAGTAGAAACTAGGACCTTTAGTGATATACCTGTAACAATTACTAATATGAGTATACTAGAAGAAAGAGGGTTAACGGTATATCCAAAAGAGGAATTACTTGCAGATATATCTATAAGAGCTAATTTATCAAGCTTAAGACCTATAAATAGAGATAACATATACATTTATGGAAGACTAGATGATCCTAAAGAAGGAAAAAATGTAGTATATTTACAAGCTAATTTACCTGAGCGTGTAAATAAGTATGATATTAAGCCAAATGTCATAACATTAGATTTAGAAAAAGTAGTAAATGAGAAAAGAAGTATATCTGTAGATGTTGAAGGAGAACCAAAAACTAATATTGATAATATAGATATAAATAAGAAAACTGTAGATGTGAGTGGACCTAGAACTCTTGTTAATAAGGTGACTAGAATTAAAGCTACTTTGGATGCATCTGATAAATATAAAGACTTTTCGACTAAGTTGAAATTAGTGCCAGTAGATGCTAATGGAGATGTAGTTAAAGGGGTTAAATTAGATGATAATTTTGTTGTAGCAACAGTAAAATTTTTACAAGAAAAGGTAGTTCCAGTTAAGTTAGTATTTGATGACAGTGTAGCTAATCAATCTAATTTAGAAAACTATTCTATAAATCCAAAGGATATAACTATAGAAGGAAAGAAAGAAGCACTAGACAATATAAATGGTATAAACACAAAACCTATAACTGCTAATGATTTGAAAAGTAATAATAGCATAGATGTAGCATTGGATATACCTAAGGATATAAAAATTAAAAATAATATCTCAAGTATCAAGCTAAACATAAATAAAAATATAACAAGTGAGTTTCTAATTTCAAAATCTGATATAGAAATTATCTCAAAAGAAAGTGAAACTGGAAAAGAGGTCGATTTAAGTAAAATTCCAGAAAATATAAAAATAACAGTTAGTTATTCTGATGAGATAAAGGATTTAAGCCAAAAAGATATACAATTATATATAGATATGGCGGATACATCCCAAGGTGAAGGTAAATACGTTATAAAATATAAAAGTGAATATAATTTTAAAAATGTTCAAATAGAACCTAAAACGGTAGAAATATAGCGAAAAATAAGAGGATGTGGCAAAAATTAGTAAGTTAAATAAATAATTTTTGTTGCATCTTTTTTATTTTAGATATATGATAAAAATGTGAAGGAAAACAATTTCATAGATATCTAAAATAAAATGGGGTGACGTTTTGAGAAGCTTTAATGATGTAATAAAGTACGCGAAAGAAAGAGGGCCTAAAATCATATCAGTTGCTTGCTCTCAAGATAAAGAAGTTTTAATTGCTGTTGATATGGCGAAAAAAGAAGGAATAGCTAATGCAATATTAGTTGGAGATATAGAAAAACAAAAGAGATAGCGAAGGAATTAAATATAGATTTAGATGGATATGAGTTAATAGATGAAAAAGACTTAGCTCAAGCATCTTTAAAAGCGGTTAGTTTAGTATCTGAAGGTAAAGCAGATATGGTAATGAAAGGCTTAGTGGACACATCAATAATATTAAAGGCGGTATTAAATAAAGAAGTTGGATTAAGAACAGGAAACATATTAAGTCATGTTGCTGTTTTTGATGTTAAAGGATATGATAGACTTTTCTTTATAACAGATGCTGCTATGAACTTATCACCAGATCTTCAAGGTAAAAAACAAATCATAGAAAACGCTTGCGTAGTTGCGCATGCACTAGATATAGAAGAACCAAAAGTAGCTGCTATTTGTGCTAAAGAAAAAGTAAATCCTAAGATGCAAGATACTATAGATGCAAAGGATTTAGAGGAAATGTATGCAAATGGAGATATAAAAGGATGTATAGTAGGGGGACCGTTTGCTTTAGATAATGCTGTTTCAGAAGAAGCTGCAAAACATAAAGGAATGAGTCATCCTATAGCAGGAAAAGCAGATATATTACTAGCTCCAGATATAGAAGCTGGAAATATACTATATAAATCACTAGTATTCTTCTCTGAAACAAAAAATGCAGGAGTTATAGTAGGGGCTAAGGCACCAATAATATTAACTTCAAGAGCTGATAGTGAAGAGACTAAGCTAAACTCTATAGCATTAGGAGTTTTAATGGCTGCAAAAGTTAAATAGATGAATATACAGGGGGCTTAATATGGAAAATTTATTTAAAATACTAACGATAAATCCAGGATCAACATCAACTAAGATAGCAGTTTTTGAAAATGAAAACTTATTATTTGAAAAGACATTAAGACATTCATCAGAAGAAATTGGACAATATGAAAAAATATCAGATCAATTTGAATTCAGAAAAAAAGTTATAGAAGATGCATTATTAGAAGGTGGAATAAAAGTATCAGACTTAAATGCTGTAGTAGGTAGAGGTGGACTTTTAAAACCTATAACAGGTGGTACATATAGTGTAGATGAAGATATGATGGAAGATTTAAAAGTAGGAGTACTAGGAGAACATGCATCTAACTTAGGAGGGCTAATAGCTAAAGAAATAGGTGACAGTGTAGGACTACCTTCATATATAGTAGATCCAGTTGTAGTTGATGAATTACATGATGTAGCAAGAATATCAGGAATACCAGAAATATCAAGAAAAAGTATATTCCACGCACTAAATCAAAAAGCTACTGCAAGAAGAGCTGCTAAAGATTTAGATAAGAAGTATGAAGATTGTAACTTTATAGTTGCTCATATGGGTGGAGGAATTTCAGTTGGAGCTCATAAAAAAGGTTCAGTTATAGATGTTGCAAATGCTTTAGATGGAGAAGGTCCTTTTTCTCCAGAAAGAAGTGGGGGTCTTCCAGTAGGAGACTTAGTAAAAATGTGTTTTAGTGGAGAATATTCACTTGATGATATAAAGAAAAGAATAAAAGGCAATGGAGGTTTAGTAGCATACTTAAATACTAATGATGGTAGAGAAGTAGAATCTATGATTGCTGAAGGAAATGATAAAGCTAAATTGGTTTATGAAGCAATGGCATACCAAGTTGCTAAAGAGATAGGAGCTTGTGCATCAGTATTAAATGGAGATGTAGATGCAGTTTTATTAACTGGAGGAATAGCTTACTCAAATATGTTTACGAACATGATAATTGATAAAGTTAAATTTATAGCTGAGGTAAAGGTTTACCCAGGGGAAGATGAAATGATAGCATTAGCTCAAGGTGGTCTTAGAGTTCTAAATAAAGAAGAAGAAGCCAAAGTTTATGGAAAAGAATTAGCTACTGCTAATACATTATAAAAGGTGATTATATGATAAAAAATGACAAGAGGATTAGAATCATTATAGGTCATTATGGTAGTGGCAAAAGTGAGTTTTCTATGAATTATGTAACAAAGCTTAGAGACCTTACTGATGCTAAAGTTGCGATATCAGATCTTGATATTGTAAACGTTTACTTTAGGACTAGAGAAAAAAGAGATTTTTACAATCTAAAAATATAATGCCTATAGATAGTTCAATACAAGCAACTTCATTAGATTTACCAGCTGTATCAGCTCAAGTTACAGCGCCTTTAACAGATAAATCGTATGATTATGTAATTGATGTAGGAGGAGATGATGTAGGGGCTAGAGTTTTAGGTAGATTTAGTCATCTTGTAGAAAAAGACGATTATGATATGTTTTGCGTGGTTAATGCAAATAGAGAGCAAACTCAAACTACGAGTGATGTGATAAATCATATTCGAGCTATAGAAAACTCATCAAAATTAAAAGTAACAGGACTTATAAATAATACACATTTAGTTAGAGAAACTACTATAGAAGACATCCTAAAAGGACAAGAACTAGTTAAAGAAGTTTCAAATATAACTAATATACCAATAAAGTATGTTACTTGTTTAGAAAGCTTAATACCTCAACTTCCAACAAACTTACATGGGGATATATTTCCAATAAATTTATACATGAGAGAATGTTGGATGTAAAATGAGGTTTAAATATATACAGTTCAAGGAGGCTAATTAAAATGGCTAAGGGAAAAGTTACTTTTGACCAAGACTTATGTAAAGGGTGTGCACTTTGTGTTTCAGCATGTCCAGTTAAGATTGTAGAAATAGACAAGGCTACAATAAACAAAAAAGGATATAATCCAGCTTCTGTTTCTGATATGGATAAATGCGTAGGATGTGCAAATTGTGCAACTATGTGTCCAGATGCAGTTATAACAGTAGAGAGAGACTAAATACAAACTTAAGGGGGAATTAAAATGGCTAAGATACTTATGAAGGGTAACGAAGCAATAGGGAAAGCAGCTATGGAAGCTGGCTGTAAGTATTTCTTTGGTTATCCAATAACACCACAAAACGAGTTACCAGAATATATGTCTAGAGAACTACCAAAAAATGGAGGAGCTTTTGTTCAAGCAGAATCAGAAGTATCTGCGATAAATATGGTTTATGGAGCAGCAGGAGCAGGTGCTAGAGTTATGACATCTTCATCTTCGCCAGGAATAGCTTTAAAACAAGAAGGTATAACATACGCAGCAGGAGCAGAGCTTCCATGTGTTGTTGTTAATATAATGAGAGGTGGTCCAGGACTTGGAGGAATACAACCATCTCAATCTGACTACTTTATGTCAACAAGAGGTGGAGGAAATGGAGATTATAGAACTCCAGTTTATGCACCAGCAACTGTTCAAGAAGCTGTTGATATGGTAATGGAAGCTTTTGAAGTTGCAGATTACTACAGAACTCCAGTTATGGTAGTTGGAGATGGTATGATAGGTCAAATGATGGAACCAGTAGAATTTAATAAGCCTAAAACAAGAGAATTAGCTCCAAAAACTTGGGCTAGTGTTGGAACTAAAATGGAGAGAAAACCAAATATAATAAACTCTTTATACTTAGATCCAAAATCTCTAGAAGATCACTGTATAAATTTAGATGCCAAATATAAAGAAATAGAAAAAAATGAAACTGCATATGAAATGTACAAAACAGAGGATGCTGAAATAGTATTCGTAGCATACGGAACTACTTCAAGAATCGTTAAAAATACAATAGAAAGTTTAAGAGAAGAAGGTATAAAAGCTGGTCTTATAAGACCTAAACTTTATGGCCATTCCCATTTGAAGCATTTAATCAAATACCAGAAGCTAAGAACTTATTAACAGTAGAAATGAGTACTGGACAATGGTAGAGGATGTTAGACTAGCTATAGAAGGTAGATTACCTGTTCACTTCTATGGAAGAACAGGTGGTATGATACCATCACCAGCAGAAATAGCTGCAAAAGCTAAAGAAATAGTAGAACAATCTCAACAAGTTGCTATGGGAGGTGCTAGATAATGACACTTGTATTCAAGAAAACTCAAGGATTAACAGATAATCAAACACACTACTGTCCAGGATGTACACATGGTATAATTCATAGATTAGTAGGAGAAGTATTAGAAGAACTAGGTGTATTAGGAGATACTATAGGGGTTGCTCCTGTTGGATGTTCAGTTTTAGCATACAATTACTTTAACTGTGACATGCAAGAGGCTTCTCATGGTAGAGCACCAGCTGTTGCTACAGGTATAAAAAGAGTTCATCCAGATAAAGTAGTATTTACTTATCAAGGAGATGGAGACTTAGCATCTATAGGAACTGCTGAGATAGTTCATGCTGCTGCAAGAGGAGAAAAATTTACAACAATATTTGTAAATAATGCTATATATGGTATGACAGGTGGGCAAATGGCTCCAACAACTTTATTAGGTCAAAAAGCTACTACAGCTCAAAGTGGAAGAGATATAAACTTACAAGGAGCTCCTATAAGAATGGTTGAAATGTTAGGAACTTTAGATAGAGCTGTATTTGTAGAGAGAGTTTCTGTAGATACTCCTGCTAATGTAAGAAAAGCTAAAAAAGCTATAAAGAAAGCTTTTGAAGTTCAATTAGCTGGATTAGGATTTGGTATAGTAGAAGTATTATCAACTTGTCCTACAAACTGGGGATTAACTCCTCAAGATTCATTACAATGGCTAAGAGATAATATGATGCCATACTATCCAATAGGAAATATTAAAGATGTTAAAGTTGAGGAGGCGAAGTAATATGGCTACAGAAAGAGTAATATGTGCAGGATTTGGTGGTCAAGGTGTTATGTCTATGGGACAATTACTTACTTATGCAGGAATGCTTGAGAAAAAGGAAGTTTCATGGCTACCATCATATGGACCAGAAATGCGTGGAGGAACTGCTAACTGTTCAGTAACAATTTCTGATACTCCAGTAGGATCACCAGTTATAACTGATGATGCAACTTGTGCTATAGTTATGAACTTACCTTCACTTGATAAATTTGAAAAAGATGTTGTTCCTGGGGGTAAAATACTAGTGAACAGTTCATTAATAGAGAAAAAAGTTGAAAGAACAGACGTAAAAACTTACTACATACAAGCTAATGAATTAGCTTTAGAACTTGGAAATCCAAGAGTTGCTAATATGATAATGTTAGGAGCATACTTAGAGTTAAATAAATGTGTGGAAGTAGATTCTGTATTAGAAGCATTTAAAAAAGTTTTCGGGCCAAGTAAAGAAAAATTTGTTCCATTAAACAAAGCCGCTTTACTAAAAGGTGCTGAAGCAGTTAAATCTCAAGAAGCGCTTGCATAATTGAAATATGTCATATTTAGTTAATTAAAGACAGAAAAAAGACAATGGTGTAAATACTATTGTCTTTTTTTGTGAAACATATTACAATAACAATTATGAACTAAAGACTATGATTGAACATAATATAAAACTGTGATATATTTAAAAGTCTTTATTGCTGGAAGGAGTTTTTTTGATGAGAAAATATTTTGGAACTGACGGAGTAAGAGGAATAGCCAATACAGAACTTAACTGTGATCTAGCGTATAAGCTAGGTAGAGCAGGTGGGTATGTTTTAACTAAAGGGAAAGATAAAGTTAAGGTTGTAGTTGGTAAAGATACTAGAGTATCTGGAGATATGCTAGAATCAGCTCTTATAGCTGGACTTATGTCAGTTGGATGTGATATTATAACTGTTGGTGTAATACCAACTCCAGGAGTAGCATATTTGACTAAACACTACAATGCAGATTGTGGAGTAGTTATATCAGCATCTCATAACCCAGTAGAATATAATGGAATAAAATTCTTTAATGAACATGGATATAAACTTGATGATTCTATTGAACTTGAAATAGAGTCATATATAGATGATATAGAAAAAGTAGAAGTACATCCAACTGGAGATAAAGTTGGTAAAAAGATACACGAACATGACGCTGTAAGAGATTACGTTGATTATTTAAAAACTATAGTTAATATAGATTTTAATGGATTAAAAGTTGTGTTAGACTGTGCGAATGGAGCTGCATACAAAGTTGCGCCAATGGTGTTTGAAGAGTTAGGAGCAGATGTTGTAGCTATAAATAATACACCAGATGGAAATAACATAAATGATAAATGTGGATCAACACACCCAGAAGGACTTCAAGAAGCTGTATTAAAAAATAAAGCTGATTTAGGACTTGCATATGATGGTGATGCAGATAGACTAATAGCTGTAAATGAAAAGGGTCAAATTGTAGATGGTGACCATATAATGATATTAAGTGCAATATATTTAAAGAAGCACAACAAGTTAGCTAAAGACACTTTAGTTGTTACAGTTATGAGTAATATAGGTTTAGTTATAGCTGCAAAAGAAAACAACATAAATCTAGCAACAACAGCTGTAGGAGACAGATATGTTTTAGAGGAAATGAAAAACAGTGGATATAATTTAGGTGGAGAGCAATCAGGTCATATGATTTTCTTAGATTATAATACGACTGGAGATGGAACTTTAAGTTCTTTAGTTTTGGCTCAAATAGTTAAAGAAGAAGGTAAAACTTTATCAGAACTTGCGGCAGTAATGAATCAATATCCACAAGTATTAGTTAACGCTAGAATAAAAAATGAAAATAAAAATAGATACATGGAAATACCAGAAATTAAAGCTGAAATAGAAAGAATAGAAAAACTAATGGATGGATGTGGAAGAGTCTTAATAAGACCATCAGGAACAGAACCATTAGTAAGAGTTATGTTAGAGGGTAAAGATGAAGGTCAATTAAAAGAGTTAGCTACAAATTTAGCTAATTTAATACAAGAGAAATTATCATAATTTCAGAAGTAAATACTAAGATTAAGTCTTAGTGTTTACTTTGCAAGCGCCAGAACTTAGTAAAATCTAAGTTGACGAGGACAGAGTTAATCGAATTGTCGGCGGATACTCTGCGGTGTGTTTACCATCGTAAAGCTTTTACAAACCATATAAGTGATTATATGTACAAAAAAAAGTTTATGTAAACTGACCTGAATCTTAAAAATATATATAAAATTAATATTTTTAGGAGGACACAAATTATGTGTGGTATAGTTGGATATTTAGGAAATAAAATGGCAACAGAAGTTTTAGTAGAAGGATTATCAAAGCTTGAATACAGAGGGTATGATTCTGCAGGTGTTGCTATAAATACAGGAAATGAGTTAGAAATAAGAAAGTTTAAAGGAAGATTAGCTGTTTTAGCAGAGGATTTAGAAAAGAACCCTATAAATGGAGGTTTAGGAATAGGACACACAAGATGGGCGACTCATGGAGAGCCATCAGATGTTAATTCACATCCTCACTTTAATATGGATAGAACAATAGCTGTAGTTCACAATGGAATTATAGAAAACTATATGGAATTAAAAGAAGAATTACAAGCTGAAGGTGTAAAATTCTTATCTCAAACAGATACAGAAGTAGTAGCACATTTAGTTGATAAATATTATGAAGGTAATTTACTAGATGCAGTATATAAAGCTACTCAAAGATTAAGAGGAGCATATGCATTAGGTGTTATATGTAAAGATAATAATCAAGAATTAGTATCAGTTAGAAAAGATAGTCCTTTAGTTGTAGGACTTGGAGATGGAGAAAACTTTATAGCATCAGATATACCTGCAATATTAAAATATACAAGAAATGTATATTTCTTAGAAAATGGTGAATTTGTTCATATAGTAGGAGATAAAGTTACTATATTAAATGAAAATAGAGAAGTAGTAAATAAAGAAGTTAATGAAATTACTTGGGATGTTGAAGCTGCATCTAAAGGTGGATACGAACATTTCATGTTAAAAGAAATATATGAACAGCCTAATGGAGTAAAAGAAACATTAGTAAGAAGATTAAATGAAAACGGAGAAATCCATTTAGATGATATAAAAATGACTAAAGAAGATTTAGACAATATAAATAGAGTTTATATAGTAGCGTGTGGAACTGCTTATCATGCTGGACTTATAGGAAAGTTCGCTATAGAAAAATTTGCTAAGATACCAGTTATAACAGATATAGCATCAGAATTTAGATATAGAGATCCATTTATAGATGATAAGACATTATTAATATTAGTAAGTCAATCAGGAGAAACTGCAGATACTTTAGCTTCTTTAAGATATGCTAAAGAAAGAGGAGCTAGAATATTATCAGTAACTAACGTTGTTGGATCTTCAATTGCAAGAGAATCAGACGATGTATTCTATACTTGGGCAGGACCTGAAATATCAGTTGCATCAACTAAGGCATATACAACTCAATTAGTATCATTCTATATGATAGCTTTAGACTTTGCTATAAAGAAAGGTACTATAACTAGAGAGTACTATAATGAAATGATAGAAAAACTAAAAGAAATGCCTTCAAAGGTTGAAGAAGCTTTAAAACAAGAAGATCATATAAAAGAAATTGCTAAGACTTTAAAAGAAAAGCATAGCGCATTCTACCTAGGTAGAGGATTAGATTATAATATAGCTATGGAAGGTGCTTTAAAAATAAAAGAAATATCATATATACATGCAGAAGCATTTGCTGCAGGTGAGTTAAAGCATGGAACTATAGCATTAATAGAAAAAGGAACTCCTGTAGTTGCTATAGCTTCTCAAGGAGAGTTATTTGAAAAAATGGTTTCTAACATGGAAGAGGTTAGAGCAAGAGGAGCATATGTAATTGCTGTAGCTCAAGAGAAAAATAAAGAAGTTGAAAAATCTGCTGATGAAGTGGTATATATACCTAATGTTGAGGATGTTTTATCAAGTATATTAACAGTTTTACCACTTCAATTATTATCTTACTATGTTGCAGTTGAAAGAGGTTGCGATGTAGATAAACCAAGAAACTTAGCCAAATCAGTTACTGTTGAATAATAAAAATCAAAGGTGATATCTCGATTTTATATTGAGAATCACCTTTTTAAACTTTATGTATAATTTTATATACAATACTAATTTAAGATACTGAGTAATTAACTAAATCTTAAAAATAGTGATTTGAAGCTTTTGAGAGTATAAGATAGGGTAAATCCAAATGAAACTCATACGAAAGCTTAAAAGCGCCAAATTTAGCCTCTAATGCGCAATTAAATATATTTCATAATGAATTGAGAAGCGAAGAACTATATCCTATATGTGGGCATCTTGGATATATGGAGTTATTGATGCAACCAGCTACACTTAAAATATTAAGTATAGCTTTTTTATTGTGTAAAATTATATATAATTGAATGTATATAGAAAAAATTATAATAATATATTAAAATATTTTTTGGAATCGATAATAGTATAACCGACCATTTTTTTGTTAATACTTTATAGTATAAAACTGGAAATATGGGGAGGAAATACTATGAAAAAATATTAGTAAGTACAAGTTTGATATTTATATTTTTATTAGGGATAGTTGTTTGCTATGGAGAATCAAAAAATGAAATAAAGAGCAATGGATATAAGCAACTAGTAAATACTTTTGAAAGCATAGATAGCAATTTTAAATTTTATAATATGAAAGCTAATGCGTATTTAGATAAATCTTTAAAAAAAGAAGAAATGAAAAATATTTGCATGGAAATAATTTCAAATCTAGGGCTTGAAGAATCGAATTTGAAATGGATTGAAAGTAAAAAGGATACTCAAACACAGGTATATGCACAGATAGATGAAAAAGATAGAAATATATCTATCATTGTCGCTAATAAAGGTAAAAATGAGTCATATATTATAGTTGACATATTAGAAAATAAAGTATATAAAGATATAGTGGATATTTATACGGTTGTAGAAAATACTCTAAATTTGTATTGCAAAAAAGTCGATATTTATACATGTATGGCTGGAGAGTATAAAAAAAAGTTACAACTACACAAATATGATGATATTTTGAAAAAAATATTATATAATATGAATGCTAAAGAAATAGATAGGGTTGAAGAAGAAAATTTTATGTCGGTAACAGCTTTTAGTAAATTGATTAAAACTGATTACCTTGAATATTTGGGAAATAAGGTAAATTTAAATATAGGAATTAGGTATAGCGAAAATGAAGAAAAAACTATGATTTACATAGCTACACCTATAATAAAATTAGATTATTAGTGTGAGGAGAAAAGTGAAATGGCAAAAATTTTAGTTAAGAAGAGTAATCCACTTGTAGGAAGTGTTAAAATAGATGGGGCAAAAAATGCAGTATTACCAATAATAGCAGCAACTTTATTAGCTGATGGGAAATCAGTATTAAAAGGGGTTCCTAATTTAAAAGACGTACATGTAATATCTGACTTATTAAGACATTTAGGGGCAGAAGTTGAATATAAAGACTGTACATTAACAGTAGATGCAAGTAATATAAAGACTTGTGAAGCTCCATATGAGCTTGTAAGAAAAATGAGAGCATCATTCTTAGTAATGGGACCATTACTTGCTAGATTTAATCATACAAAGATATCTATGCCAGGAGGATGCGCAATAGGAACTAGACCTATAGATTTACATCTAAAAGGATTTAAGGCATTAGGAGCTAATGTAATAATAGATCATGGATTTGTTGAAGCTAATGCAGAAAAATTAGTAGGAAGCAAGTTATACTTAGACTTCCCATCAGTAGGAGCTACAGAAAACATAATGATGGCTGCTGCTTTAGCAGAAGGAACAACGATAGTAGAAAATGCTGCAGAAGAACCAGAAATAGTTGATTTAGCAAACTTCTTAAATGAAATGGGAGCTGACGTAAAAGGGGCAGGAACTAATACAATAAGAATCAAGGGAGTTAAGTCACTTAAAGGTGCTGAACATACAGTTATACCAGATAGAATAGAAGCAGCTACATATATGGTTGCAGCGGCTATGACAAAAGGGGATATAACTATAGAAAATGTAATCATGGAACACTTAAAGCCTGTTGTAGCTAAATTAAAAGAGGCTGGATGTGAAATAATAGATATGGATAATGCTGTAAGAGTCAAAGGACCTGAAGTGTTAAAGCCAATAGATATAAAAACATTACCACACCCAGGGTTCCCAACAGATGTTCAAGCTCAATTTATGGCTATGGCTACTGTAGCAAATGGAACGGGAGTAGTTATAGAAACTGTATTTGAAAATAGATTTATGCATGTTGCAGAGTTCAATAGAATGGGTGCTAATATAAAAATAGAAGGTAGAAGTGCTATTGTTTCAGGTGTAGATCAATTACATGGATCAACAGTAAAAGCAACAGATTTAAGAGCTGGAGCTGCATTGATTTTATGTGGACTTATAGCTGAAGGAGTAACTGAAATAGGAGATATATATCATATACAAAGAGGATATGTAGACATAGATAAGAAGATACAAGCATTAGGTGGAAATATAGAAATAATTGAAGACTAAAAATTAGTCATAATTAACACGGGTTTTCATAAAATTTATGGATTATAAGTATTTATCCAAGGAGGAAAATTTTATGAAAAACCCATTGTTAGTTTTAGCTAGTACTGTTTTGGTAACTGCGGCTATACCTATTTGTGTATCTATACTTGCATATAGTTCGGATTCAAAGCTAGATATAGTACCGCATATTCAAAACAAGCTAAAAATTGAAACTAAGCTAAAAATTAATAAAAAGAAAAGTATTAAAAATTACGAAACTATAGATAAGGAATCACCTAAAATAAAAGTTTATAATCATAAAAAAGGAATAGTGGAAACTCTAGACATAGAGGCTTACTTATGTGGAGTTCTTGCAGGTGAAATGTCCGCAGAGTTTGACAAAGAGGCTTTAAAGGCACAAGCGGTGGCGGCTAGAACATTTACGGTATATAGTGAAAAAACTGGTAAGCATAAGAATGCAGCTGTATGTACAGATTATAAGCATTGCCAGGAATATAAAAGTAAAGAAGAATTGCTAAATAAAAATGGCCAAGCTTGGATGGATAAGTCTTATACAAAAATAGAACAAGCTGTTAAAGATACTAAGGGTCAAATTATAGTATATAAAGATGAACCAATTTTACCATTATATTTTTCTACATCATCAGGAAATACAGAAAATAGTGAAGAGGTATTTAGTACTAAATATCCATATTTGAGATCTGTAGATAGTCCTTATGATAAAAATGCACCTAAATATGCATCTAATGTTAAGATAAATAATTCAGACTTTATAAATACATTAAGAAAAGGTTATCCGAATATGTCAATATCTAGTGATAAACTATCAAAACAAGTTAGTATAGAAGAAAGAAGTAAAGGTGGATCGGTTGAAAAGATAAATGTTGGAAATAAAGAGATATCAGGCCGTGATATAAGAAGTTTATTTAATTTGAATTCTGCTAACTTTGATTTGAAGTTTAATAAAGATTATGTGGATATTATTGTAAAAGGATATGGTCATGGTGTGGGCATGAGTCAATGGGGAGCAGAGGGAATGGCTAAGGATGGGTATAAATACTATGAAATATTAGAACATTATTACTCAGATGTAAATATTAAAGATACATATTAAAAACTCTAAACTAACTTGATTTGCAAGTTAGTTTAGAGTTTTTTTACATTTTAAGAATTATGATGAAGTAAAAATTGAAGAGATATTAATTTATTTATATATAGTGAAAATTAATATTAAAAATATGAAAAGAAAATAAATATAAAAGAATAAAAATTGTATAAAAATAACAAATAAGGTACAAAATACAAATGTATGAATATATTTGGAGGTGCGTCATGAAAAAGAAAAAACTATTAGAGAAAGATGGTTTTTACTTAGCCTTATTTGTATGTGTTTGTTTAGTAGCAATTGGAGGTATTTGGTTTACAAAAATAGTGTGGATGATTTAGCTTCAAAAAATGGTTTCTTAGATAATCAAAATAAAGTGGCAAAAGGTGATGAAGAAGGCGAAATTCACCTAATAGAAAAAGATGATAAAACTGTGCCAACAGCTACCAATTCAAAAGAGAACTTAGATAAGGTAAAAGAAAAAGAAGTTGTTAAAAAGGAAGAGAGCAAAATAAACTATCTAGGAGAAAAAGTGACTAGAGAGTATTCAGAAAAAGAGCCTAGTTACTCAAGTACATTAGATGTATGGGAAATACATAAAGCATTAGATGTACAAGCTAAAAAAGGAAGTAAAGTAAAATCAATAATTAATGGGAAAGTAACAGATGTTTTTAAAGATGACCAACATGGAATATCTGTAAAAGTAGAATCTAAAGATAAATTAGCTGTTGTGTATTCAAACTTAGATGACAAAGTATCTGTTAAAAAAGGACAAGAAGTTAAAGACGGAGATGTAATAGGAAAAGTAGGTAATACTACTAGTGTAGAAAGCTTAGAAGGTGCACATGTGCATGTAACTGCAACAAAAGATGGCAAAGATATAGACCCTATGAAGTTAATTAAATAAAAAATATAACAAGCTTAATCAAATTTGATTAAGCTTGTTATATTTTTTTGTTTTTTTACATATATATCACTAAGGTAGGATTTAAGGGGGGGAAGCTTTGAGATCGCATATAGAGGAAAGAGCTATAGTTGTAGCAAAGTATATATTAGAGAAGAAAACAACAGTTAGACAAACTGCTAAAACATTTGGTGTAAGTAAAAGCACTATACACAAAGATGTAACTGAACGATTAGAAGAAATTAATCCATCTCTTGCAAAAGAGGTTAAAATGGTTTTGGAAAAAATAAATCTGAAAGGCATATAAGAGGGGGAATGGCAACAAAACAAAAATATGAAGTGAAGTGCAATAAAAATGTAGGTTGAAAAACCTACATTTTTTTCTTGACTAAAAACAAGTTTTTGTATATTTTGTATGTAGAGTGTTAAAATTAACGAAAAGTTTATATAAATTGAGAAGGAGTTGAATTTAATGACAAAAGGAGCTGATATCGGTATCGATTTAGGTACTGCAAATGTTCTTGTATATGTCAATGGAAGGGGTATTGTTGTAAAAGAACCTTCTGTTGTAGCAATAGATAAAAAGTCACAAACTGTTTTAGCTGTAGGTGATGAGGCTAGAAAGATGATAGGAAGAACACCAGGAAATATAGTAGCTATAAGACCTTTAAAAGATGGAGTAATATCTGATTATAATATTACTGAAAAAATGTTAACATATTATGTAGACAAAGTGGTAGACAAGAAAGGTTTTTCACGATTTTTTATGCCTAGAATAATGGTGTGTGTTCCAACGGGAGTTACTGAAGTAGAAAAGAGAGCTGTAGAAGAAGCTACAAGACAAGCTGGAGCTAGAGACGTTTATATTATAGAAGAGCCTATTGCGGCAGCTATAGGAGCTGGATTAGATATAGCTAAGCCTGATGGGAATATGGTTGTTGATATAGGTGGAGGAACAGCAGATATAGCTGTAATATCTTTAGGAGGAGCGGTTGTAAGTGAATCTATAAGAATGGGGGGAGACAAATTCGATGAATATATAGTAAATTATATGAGAAAAAAGCATAATTTACTTATAGGTGATAGAACTGCTGAACAAGTTAAAATTAATATTGGAACTGCACATCCTAGAGAAGAAGAAGTTACTATGGATGTAAAAGGTAGAAATTTAGTAACAGGACTTCCTCAAAAAATAACTATAGATTCAAAAGAAATGTTGAATGCTTTAGAGGATGGAGTTAACCAAATTGTATCTACTGTTAGATCTGTACTTGAAAAAACACCTCCAGAACTTGCAGCAGATATAAGTGAAAGTGGGATAATAATGACAGGTGGAGGAGCTCTTTTACATGGACTAGATAAAAGAATAGAGGAAAGTACAGGTATGCAAGTTAAAATAGCTGAAGATCCTTTATCGTGCGTTGCTAAAGGTACAGGAGAGTCCCTATCAGCACTAGATATGTTAGAAACAGGTGGAACAGGTTTATTTAAAAGAAAAATTATAAAAGGAGAATAATAATATGCTAAATATTGATCAAATAAAGGAATTAATACCTCATAGATATCCATTTTTACTTGTAGATAAAGTTATTGAACTTGAAGAAGGGAAAAGAGCTGTAGGTATAAAAAATGTAAGCGTTAATGAACCATTTTTCCAAGGTCATTTTCCAGAATATCCTATAATGCCAGGAGTTTTAATTATAGAAGCGATGGCTCAAGTTGGAGCTGTAGCTATGATGTCTATAGACGAAAATAAAGGAAAACTAGGTGTATTTGCAGGTATAGATAAAGTTAGATTTAAAAAAGAAGTTAGACCTGGAGATACATTAAGAATGGAAGTTGAAATGACTTCTTTAAGAAGAAATATAGGAAAAGCTAATGCGAGTGCATATGTTGATGGAGAATTAGTTTGTAGTGGAGAATTAATGTTTGCATTAGTTCAAAAATAAAGAAGCTGCCTTTTGACAGCTTCTTTATTTTTGATTGTAAAGGGGATATATTGAAATCAGGTTGAAAGTATTAAGGATAATGCTATTATTTCAGCCATATCTAAAATAAAGCTTAGACGTATACTGTTAAATGAAAATTTATTATTTTCGTCTACTTTATCAACAATACCAACAATGGAATAATTCCCAATTTCAGGAAGTTTCTTACCTACTCCCTTTCCGGGCAGGATAGGTCCTTTTCTTACTTGTAAATTTCCTATATTGCTCTTTGATCCTAGACAAGCATCTATAGCCAGAAAATTACCATTAACATGTTTTTTCTTTATAGACTGTAGGGATTCATATATATTTAAAGCATGAATAGGTTTATCTAAAGTACCATAAACAGGATATTTATAATTGCTGTTTTTTAACATCGTTCCAACTAAAGGGCCTAAAGAATCGCCTATAGCTCTATCTGTTCCTATACAAACTATAACCGTATTCTCATCAATTATATCTTTTAATGTATCACTAAGGATTTGAACAACATTATCTTTTTTATAGTTTACTTTAGCCAAATACATAGGAACATCCCCCCTTAAAATAAATATATGAGAGCCTAAAGTAAAAAATAACATTTAAAATTTAAAGAAATATATTGATAAGAATCATTAATCATAGTATACTTAAAAAGTAATAAAAATTAATAAAATTTCTTAATTACCTTATTAAGAGAGGTGGAGGGACAGGCCCTGTGAAACCCAGCAACCATTCCGAATGGAAAAGGTGCTAATTCCTACAAGATGTTATATCTTGAAAGATGAGGTTAGTTAATTATTGACGAATATAATTAACCTCTTCTTTTAAAAAGAAGAGGTTTTTTTAATATCAAGAAAGACTATTCCAAGTATGGATCTAAGGTAATAGAAAGAATTTTAATCTAAGGTTAAAAGAAAATAGGAGGAAAGTTTAATGGCAAAACATTTATTTACTTCAGAATCAGTTACAGAAGGGCATCCAGATAAAATATGTGATCAAATATCAGATGCAATATTAGATGCACTTTTAGAAAAAGATCCACAAGCTAGAGTTGCTTGCGAAACAACAGTTACAACAGGATTAGTATTAGTTGCAGGAGAAATAAGCACAAACACTTACGTTGATATACCTAAATTAGTTAGAGAAACAGTTAAAGGAATAGGATATACTAGAGCTAAGTTTGGATTTGACGGAGATACTTGTGCAGTTATAACTTCTATAGATGAGCAATCAGGGGATATTGCTATGGGAGTTGATGAAGCTTTAGAAAATAGAAGTGGAGAATTAACTGAAGATGAAATAGAAAAAATAGGAGCTGGAGATCAAGGAATAATGTTTGGTTTCGCGTGTAATGAAACAGAGGAATTAATGCCTCTTCCGATATCTCTTGCTCATAAGTTATCAAGACGATTAACAGAAGTTAGAAAAAGTGGAGAGTTAGAATACTTAAGACCAGATGGAAAGACTCAAGTTACTGTTGAATATGATGGAAATAAAGCAGTTAGAGTTCATACAGTATTAATATCTACTCAACATTGTGAAACAGTAAGTACTGAGACAATAAGAAAAGATTTAATAGAAAAAGTTATAAAAGTT
>NZ_JAIXHU010000051.1:0-18822 GCF_025671395.1 Paraclostridium sp. AKS73
TGTATTATAGGTGCTCCACTCATTCCTTGAACTATACCTCCAGTATAATTTATCAATCTCTTATCTACTACTTCAATCACCATATCTTTATCATCTTTTGTTATTATTATTTATTTTATGTTATTCTAAATATTTATGTTATTTTTTGATAAATCCTCTTTATTTATAAAAATTTTTTAATATTTTTTTAATTATTTAATTCACCTTAATATAAGAAATTCATTTTAAATCTAATTTACATTTATTTATCTAAAACAATTTATTTAAATTTTTATCATAGTTAATTTGGACAAAAAAAAGACTAGCCTAGCTAGCCTTTTTTTATTAAATTAATTTAATTATTTTACATCTTTCATTGTAGCTGGAACTTTTATTTCTCCACTCTTAATTTTGTCACCTTGTTGGTTAACAAATTCTAATATATCAGGAGCTACATCTTCTTTTGTAGTATCTGCTATTCCAACTCCATCTTCATTTAGCCCATAAACAGTTACTTTTCCACCATTGAACTTACCATCAACTAAGTTTTTAACAGTATCATAAACACCAACATCAACTCTCTTTATAGCTGAAGTCATAACAGTTTCTGGTGCAACACTATTTTGGTCTCTATCAACACCTATAGCTTTTTTACCAGCTTCTTTAGCCGCTTCTATAACTCCATTACCAGTATCACCTGATGCATGGAATATTATATCTACATCATTAGATATCATCTGATTAGTTATAGATTTACCTTTTGCTGGATCAGCAAAACTATTTGCATATTGAGATATTACTTCAGCTTCTGGTTTTGCAGCTTTAACTCCTGCTGTAAATCCTGCTTGGAAAGTTTCAATTACTGGACCTTCCATTCCTCCAACAAATCCTACTTTGTTAGTTTGAGTAAGTTTCCCTGCTACTAATCCTACTAAGTATGATGATTCTTCTGCCTTAAACATTATACTTTCTACGTTTTTAGGCGGTTTACCACCGAAATCAGCATCTATTAATGCAAATTTTTGATCTGAGTAAGATTTTGAAGCATCACCTATAGCCTTTTCCATTTTAAATCCAACACCTATTACTAAGTCAGCTCCATCATCTATTGCTGTTTCTATATTGTTAGCGTAATCTGATTCTTGCTTAGACTCTATGTACTTAACATCTACTCCTAAGTCCTTTTTAGCTTTTTCTAGACCTTCCCATGCACTTTGGTTAAAAGATTGGTCATTTACTCCACCAACGTCAGTTATCATAGTTACTTTTACTTTGTCATCCCCACCTGAATTGCTGTCTTTTGAATCTTTAGAAGGACTACATCCTACTAACATCGATCCTGTTAATACAGTAACAAGACCTATAGACAATAACTTTTTAAGTTTCATAATTACCTCCTATGAACATCTTTCTTATAATTTCTTACCATAAATTTTACACTATATGTAAAATATTTTCTACATTTAATTTTAATTTTATTCACTTTTTTTAATATTTAGTGTATACAATTTAAAAAAATAAGAAGATAGGAAAACTTTATCATAATCACAATAAGATTTCTTACCTTCTTTTCTAACCTATTTATCAGTATATAGTATACACTTTATCTTAAATTAGGATATCCTATTTGTCTTAGCGCTTCAAATAATACTATAGCCACAGAATTTGATAAATTTAAAGATCTAGCTTTTTCTATATCAACCATAGGTATTCTTATTGCAGTTTCTAAATTATCCATTATTAAGCTTTCAGGTAATCCTTTAGTTTCTTTTCCAAACACTATAAATGAATTTTCTTCATATTTTACATCTGAGTGTGTTTGTTTAGCTTTAGTTGTTGAGTAAAAGAATTTAGCATCTGGATTTTGTTCTCTTACTTCATCAAAACTATCATAATATTTGATTTCAACTAAATCCCAATAATCTAAACCTGCTCTTTTTAGATATTTGTCATCCATACAAAAACCTAATGGTCTAACTAAGTGAAGAGTTGTCCCGGTTGCAGCGCAACTCCTTATTATATTTCCTGTATTTTGTGGTATTTCAGGTTCTACCAATACGATGTTTAAAGACATACGTAACCCTCCTTAACATTTTATAAATCTAATTATATCAAAAGTTTTCATTTCTAAAAACTTATAAAAAAATAAAATAATATAAATCTCCTTACATTAGAAGATTTATATTATTTCAGAGTTCAAGTTTTTGCTTGTATCCACCTTTTTCTTTGTTCCCTTTATTAAAACTTTATCTTTAGGAGGGTAGTAGCTTTCATTAATTAATTCTTCATTTATAGAAGATCCATCTTCATTTTTATAAACCCTGTATGTTTTTACTTTGTATCCATTTCTGCCTTTGCTTTCTATTCTAGTTTCTCCTTCATATAAAGCTTTACTTTCTTTTTCTATAGTTTTAGGCTTTATAATTCCTGATATATCAGTTCTTATATCTACTATTTTTTATCATTTTCATTCCCATATATATTAGTTATTATTTTATTATCTCTTATCTCATTTTTTATTAGAATAGGACTTTTATAATTATTTTTAAATATTAAATCAATATTTCCATAAGATACAGTAGCATCTCTTCCTTTTTCTATATATCCACTAGGTATACTATGATTTCTAGCCTGTACGATTTCAAGTCCTGAGTATAGTGCAGCATTATATACAGTACTAGACACCTGACATATTCCTCCACCCATTCCTAATTGCATTTCTCCATTTACTATTATAGGCGCGCTCTTAAATCCTTGTTCTGTACTTCTTTTACCTATGATATTATTAAATGAAAACTCTTCATTATAGTCTATCAATACATTATTTATTTTATTTATAGCTAATTTTATATTACTAACTCTATTTTGATTTTTAGAGTTAAATTTTGTTTCATATTGGCCTAATAATGTATTTATATTTGCCAACTTCTCATAAGTATATTTTGGATTTATAATTTCTGTATATATATTAATATTTACAAATTTTTTATTTTTTATATTTTTATCAATTTCACTAAGTAAAGCTTCTTTCTTTAAATTAACTCCATAGACCTCTTTACTAATATTAAAATTGTTATTTTCTACTGTTATATTAGCATCGACTGGTGTAATATCTATTTCGTTAGCTAGGTTGTTTATATATTCATTTAATTTTGCTTTATCATATTCAGTATCAATATTTAATTTTATACTTTTACCTATACTTAATTTAAATTTTGTTTTTATATTATTAAAAAAGTCACTATCTCTACCTATGTTAATAGCTGTATTTACAGCATCCTCTACTTTAAATTTAAAGTTAATTTCATTTAAAGATAGATTATATTTCTTATCTCCATAAAATAATTCTATAGAATCTTGCTTATATAGAGAGTTATTTAGTTTTTTTATCGCATCATTTTCTGTCAGTCCCGAGACATCAATATTTTCAATATATATATTTTTATAGATTTTACTTTCTTTGCTCATACAATAAGATTTATACGTCAATCCAAAACAATATAGCATAACTAATGTTACTAAGAAAAATATTTTATGTCTCTTCAATTTTAGTCATTCCCTTCTTTATAATAGTCACAGTATTCAACTAATGGGCATATATTACATTCTGGTTTTCTTGCTTTACAAACTCTCCTTCCATGAAAAATTATTAAATGATGTGCTTTTGACCATCTTTTTTTCGGTAAAACTTTCATAAGTTCAAATTCTGTTTTTCAGGAGTATCAGTTTTTACCAACCCAATTCTATTAGATACCCTAAATACATGAGTATCTACAGCAATTGCATCAACTCCAAAAGCATTACTTAGTACTACATTTGCAGTTTTTCTTCCCACTCCAGGAAGTTTTGTCAATTCTTCCATATTATCAGGTACTTGACCACCATAGTTAGAGCACAGCAATACTGATGTTTCTTTTATTTTTGAGCTTTGCTTTTATATAGCCCACAACTTTTTATTTCCTCACTAATTTCAAATGTATTAAGTTTAGCAAATTCTTCAGCTGTATTATATTTTTTAAACAGTTCAGCTGTAACTTTATTAACCCTGACATCAGTGCATTGAGCAGATAATACAGTTGCAATTAGAAGTTCAAATGGAGTTGTATAATTTAATTCACACTCTGCATTTGGATATGTTTCTTCTAATATATCTAATATTTTTTATATTTTCTCTATTTTTCTTTTTTACTTTTACCATTTTTAATTCCCCCTTGTTGTAATTTTACATATATAATATATAACAATTTTAAACATAATTTAAACATATATAAAATTATAATTATTAAGTTTTCTATCTATTTACTTATATTATTTATCAAAACAAAACAATATATATACTATAATTATATTTATTATCTTGTAATATTTTGTTATTTGACCAAAATAAAGGAACTGCAGTAAAAATGCAGTTCCTTTATTTTTTATTCTCTAATTCACTATATTTTTTAATTTTTCAATAGCTAAACTTTTAACTTCTTCAAAAGTTTTATCTGTCAATATTTCTATAGCCTCTTCAATTCTATCTATAGGATATATATGAAATCTACCTTCATTTATAGCATTTCTTACTTCTTCAACAAGAACTAAATTTCTAAGGTTATTCCTTGGTAATATTACACCTTCACTTCCTGTTAAACCTTTTTCTTGCATGCATAATAAAATCCTTCTACTTTTTCAGTAACTCCACCTACAACTTGTATATCTCCTTTTTGATTTATAGAACCAGTTGCACCAATATTTTGTTTTATAGGAACACCACTTAATGATGATAACATTGCATAAAGCTCAGCTCCGGATGCACTATCTCCATCTACACCACCATAGTTTTGTTCAAAGCATATATTTGCATTAAGTGATAAAGGAAATTCCTGTGCTAAATTTTCTAGTAAAAATCCATTTAATATAAGGACACCCTTACTGTGTATAGGTCCACTCATTTCAACTTCTCTTTCTATATTTACAATTCCAGAACTTCCAGGTGCTGTAGTAACTGTTATTCTACAAGGTCTTCCAAATGAGTACTCACCCATATTTAAAACTGATAATCCATTTATAACCCCAACTTTAGATCCATTTGTTGATATTAATGTAAATCCATTTTCTATAGATTCATCCATTTTCTTTTCTATTTTACTAAATCTTTCTCTTCTCTCTTTAATTGCTTTTAATACATCTTCTTTATCTACATATTTAGATCCTCTTATTTTTGAATAAGCATCTCCTTCTACTAAAATCTCTACAATTTTATTAAATTTAGTTGATAATTTTTCTCTATTACCTGTTATCCTAGTACTATACCTAACGACTTGCTCTACACCTTCATAAGTAAAATGATTTAAATTGTTACTATTACAATATGAAGCTATAAAGTTTGCCAATCTAGTTTCATTATAATCATTTTTCTTCATTTCATTGTCAAAGTCTACAAATATTTTAAAATACTTATTAAACTCAGGATCATAGTTGTATAATAAATTATACATATAGTTATTTCCTATAAGCACTACTTTTATGTTAACAGGTATCTTTTCTGGCTTTATAGCTGTTTGTGTATCTAAAGTTATTTCACCTTGTTGTATTGTTTTTTTAAGTATATCCCAAGATAAATTGTATCTCAGAAGTTGATCTACATACAGTACTAAGTAACCCCCATTAGCTTTATGCACTGCACCTGGTAACAACTTAGTGAAATCTGTTTTTACAGTACCATTATAGTACTCGTATTCCGCCTTCCCAAATAAGTTTGCTGGACTTGGGTTTATTTCAACAACTACAGGTGCCCCACATCTATCTAATCCATTATCTACCAACAAGTTCACTTTATATTTTGTAAAGTGTTCTTTATCGTACTTTTCTTTCAAATCTTCTTCATCCATATAGAATAAGTACACATATTCTAAAATATCATTTTTAGTATCATCTAAATACTTTCTTACTTTTTCAAAGTCTCCATATCTTTCAAGCAAACTATCTATATGTGGATCTACTATATATTTCCCTACTTCATATTCTAAATCTAAAAGAGCTTCTTTTGCATCTTCTTCTATATCTTTAATTTTATATGCAATTTGTATAGCTGCATTTTCTAATTCCTTTTTAACTTTATAAAATTCTTCAGAAGTTGTATCTACCTCTTCATCTTGTGGCGTGAAAATCATGCCTACCTTACTATTTTTTAATTTAAATCCTTTTTCTTCTCCATACTTCTTAATTTTTTGGAGTAAGTTTTCTTTTTCAATTTCAAATCATCTAATAATTCATTTTTGCTTATTTCAAATTCTTCACTTTCGAATGCATCCTTAAGTTCATCCAATAAACTCTCTATTAACTTTTCCATATCTTTCTTAAACAATTTACCCATACCTTTATCCAGTGCAATAGCTATAGGTTCTCTGCTGTTCTCAAAGTTGTATACATAGCACCAGTCTTTATGATCATTTTTATTTTCTGCATGCATTTTTAAAGCACTAAGTACATAAGTAGTTTTCCCTGTTCCACTATCCCCAGCTACAAAGATGTTATATGCAGGATTATCTATTTTAAGTCCAAGCTCCATAGCTTTTGTTGCATTTTCTTGCCCTATTATCTCATTTAAGCCCTCTAGTTGAGAGGTATTAGCATATCTAGCCATATCCATCCCCCTTTAAAATTCCTTTTTATATAATATGTTTCTATCTACTAAATGTTAAGTAAAAAAATAAAAAACTTCTAACTGTACAAGTTAAAAGTTTTATCTTTCTAGTATTTCAATATTTCTTTGTATTATCTTTTTACCTCTCCAACTAAAAGCTTTTTCTTTATATCTTCTTCTAAATTCTTTGTTTGATATATTATTTATTTCTTCTTCTTTTAAATTGTATATCAATTCTTCTTTGAATTCCTTAATATTTGTTTTTGAGATACTTATGTTATGTGGGCATACATCTTGGCATATATCACATCCAAATATTTTTTTATTATTTTTCAATGCAATTTTTTCATCTTCACTTAAATCTTCTTTTTTCTGAGTTACATATGATAAACATTTTTTAGGATTCATTTCAAAGTCACCTAATATAGCTTTTCCAGGACAAGATGTTATACATTTTCCACATTTAACACACGATTTTTCGCTTTTTTTATCTGGTTCAAAATAATAGTTATTTATTATATATCCTATAAACACAAAAGATCCATACTCATCAGTTATTATATTGTTATTTATTCCATAATACCCTATTCCACTTATACTTGCTAAATATCTATCTACTAACGGTCCATTATCTGCAAATATCATATATTGAAATCCTTCAGTTTCACTATCTATATAATCTGCAATTTGTTGTAATTTTTCTTTTACAACTATATGATAATCCTTTCCATAACAATACTTTGATAAATTAGAATCTACTACGTCTTCAACAAAATATGGAAAAGCACATACGATTATACTCTCTGCATTTTCCATGCTAGCTCTCGGATTAATTCTTTTATCCACAGATGGTTCTTCCATTCCTGTTATAAAATCTTTTTTTGTTCTATCTTTTATAATATTTTCTAAGTCGTAATAAGGTCCAATTCCTGCTATCCCTACACAATTAATTCCTATACTTTTACAAAATTCTTTTAATTTATTCTTATCCATAAATTTTCCTTTCATTAATTTCTATTTACATTTATAATAACTAAGGTATAAAGGATGTGGTATATATGATAAAGTTAACAATTCCAGGGAGACCAATAAGTAAATCCAATTTTAAACTTCACAATATTCATGGTCAATCATGGATGCCATCTAAAGGAAAGCACTCTAAATACTTAGCATATGAAAATATGATTGCTGGATATATAAATACACAATACGATGGTCCTTGCATAGAAGAGGATCTTATAACTGTATTAAAATTATATTTTCCAAATAAAAAAATGGGTGATTTACATAACTATCCTAAAAGTATATGTGATGGAATAGAAAAAAGTGGTATTATAAAAAATGACAAACAACTAAAACCAGTTCTTTTGTTTGATTCTATAGATAAGGAAAATCCAAGAGTAGAAATAGAGTTATATCCTTTGTCTGAGTATAAAGTTGACTATACTATTACTAGAAAATAGTATATCCCCCCTTTAATAGGGGGATTTTTTTACCCTAAAATATTTGATACGTCTTTTAGCATTTCTCTGATAGGTAATTCATATGGGCACTTATTTTCGCACTTACCACATTCTATACAATTAGAAGCATTTACATCTAAACTTTTATATCTATCTTTTGACCACTCTTTTAAGTTGTATCTACTATAATATCCTTCAAGTAAAAAATTCATAGGTATATTTATCCCTACAGGGCAAGGCATACAGTATTCGCAACGTCTACAAAATCTATTCCCTAATTTTTCTATAATGTCTTTTATCTCTAAATTTTCTTCATCAGTTATATTAAGATTTTTTAAAACTGATGTATTTTCAATAACTTGATCTACACTATCCATACCTGGTATAACTACATCTATATAGTCTTTAGATAATATATATTTTATAGCTAATTTTGCATTGTCAATAGCTCCTCCAGCAAGAGGCTTCATTACTATTACCCCTATCCCATTTTTATTAGCTTCTTTAAATATTTCATCAGCTTGATCTTCTACTATATTATACGGAAACTGAATTGTATCAAACTTACCACTATTTACTGCTTTTTTTATTGTATCTATACTGTGACTCGTTATTCCTATATGATTTATTTTTCCTTCTTCTTTACATTTTAAAAGAGCTGCATAAGCCATATCATCATCAAATATTTCATCATATTCATCTGGCTTTAAATTGTGAAGTTGGTATAAATCTATATATTCAGTTTTAAAATTATTTAAACTTATATTTACATCTCTTATCATATCATCATAGCTTCTAGACATACTTTTAGTAGCTAATATAAATTTGTCCCTTTTACCTTCAATTGCATTCCCTATGTACTCTTCACTTATAGTATATCCTCTGGCTGAATCTATAAAGTTTATTCCTTGATTTATAAGTTCATTTATAACTAAATTTGTATCTTCTTGAGTTATTCTTTGTATTGGAATCCCTCCAAACCCAACTCTATTTAATTCAATATTAGTGCTTCCTAATTTTCTCATAAATCATCCCCCAATTTTATTTCATTTTTTTGTTTTCCTAAACAATTAATTTGCATTTTTATAAATTAAGACGATACTTTCTAAATATCGTCTCTTATTTTATATTATATATGATTTTATTGTATTTGTTTTATAATATCTTTTATCATTTCAATTTCTCTTTTATGCCCCTCATCTTCTAATGGAGTTTCTAAGAAAAACGGTAAATGTCTTAACTTAGGATGAGTAATAAATCTTATTATTGCATCTAATCCTATCTCACCTTCTCCAATACAAGCATGTCTATCTTTTTTCGCTCCAAAAGGCATCATGCTGTCATTAAGGTGGACTGCCTTTAATTTATCTAAACCTATAATATTATCAAAATCATCTAAAACCGAATCTAAATCATTAACAATATCATATCCAGCTGAAAATACATGACAAGTATCTAAACATACGCCTAGCCTTTCATTATGTTCAACCTTATCGATTATAGCCTTTACCTGATCAAAACTAAACCCTATTTCAGTTCCCTTTCCAGACATTGTCTCAAGTAATACTACTATATTTTCATTTCCAGTTATAGCTTCATTAAGCGCATTAGCTATTTTATCTATACCTGTATCTACGCCTGATCCAACATGGCTACCTGGATGAAAACACATATATTCTATTCCTAAAGAATCCATTCTCTGAATATCTTCTTTTATAACCATTCTTCCAAATTCATAAACTTCCTCTTTTGCACCAGCTAAGTTCATTGTATATGGGGCATGTGCTAATAGTGGGCCAAATTTATTATCTTTTCTTATTTGTTGAAATTTCATTATATCTTTTTCATCAAAAGATTTAGCATTACCACCTCTTGGATTTCTACTAAAAAATTGAAATGTATTAGCTCCTATATTTATAGCTGTGTCTGCAGCTTTTGCAAAACCTTTTGCTATCGAAACGTGTGGTCCTATTACTATCAATATGTTCCCTCCTAAATTTTATATTCATTTATAATATACCCAAAAAAATAAGCATCAACAAATTTTGTTGATACTTTATGCTTTACATTTTTCATCTAATGGTATCGTTATTAATGCTAAGTCGTATTTCATCTCAGATTCATCATGTTTTCTATTTAATACAATCTCATTAATTTTTTCTTCTATGGTATTGGCTAACTCTTTTATTTCACTTTTACTTAAACAAACTTGATTATAATTAGCTATGTACTCGCTATCTATATCATTTTCTTCTATAGCTTTATAAAAAGAGTTACTCATATTTTCAAACTTCGATATGCATATATCCCCCATATTTTTATTTCCTGCATCACTATTAAAATTTAAAGCATTCTTCCCTATAACAATATGCTTAGCTGTAGGATAATAATACTTCTCAACAATTCCTGATTTAACCTTCTCTTCTACTAAATCTAAAACCCCAACCTTATACAAAGTCTTTATGTGGTAATTTATCTTTGCATGCGGCTCATCTAATAATTGAGATAGTTGTTTTGCTGACAACGGAATTGATTTAAACGCATTCAAAATATCTATCCTTCTCGGATGTGCAATTGCTTTTATGCACTCTAAATCTCTTAGTACTAAAACTTCTTTCATTCCCCCACCACCCATAAAAATATTTAATTATATAAATAATTATATATTATCAAGTCGTAATTGTCAAAAAATTCTCTATTTTAGAATATATTTATTTTATACTGTTCACTTAAAGATTGTAATATCTTTATCCCCGCAATACTATTGCCTTTTTTGTCAAGAGCAGGGCCGTATATTCCAATTCCCATCTTTTTAGGAACTGAAGCTAATATTCCTCCTCCAACACCTGATTTTGCAGGAATCCCAACTTTTATTGCAAATTCTCCAGATGCATCGTACATTCCACACGTTACCATAAATGTCTTAACTATACGTGATATTCTTTCATCTATAAGTCTTTCTCCCGTTTCAATATCGACTCCATAAGATGCTAAATTAACTCCTATTCTTGCTAAGTCTATACAGTCAATTTCTATAGAACATTGCTTGAAATATAAGTCTAAAACTTCTTCTACATCACCTTCTATAAATCCATCATTTTTTAAAAGATAAGCCATAGCTCTATTTCTATCTCCTGTTAACTTCTCCGATTCATATACATCATAATTTATTTTTAAATTATCATTTTTAGCTAGTATTCTAAAAAAGTTTAACATCTTTTCTTCTTTTTCTTTAAGATCCTTTCCCTTTATCATGGAAGTTGTAACTATAGCTCCTGCATTTATCATAGGATTACAAGGCTTCTTAGATTCTTTCGTTTCTAATTTCATAATAGAGTTAAATGGATCTCCACTAGGCTCCATTCCAACTTTTGAAAACACATACTCCCAATCATTCTCGCTAAGTACTAAAGCTAATATTATAGGCTTAGATATACTCTGAATTGTGAACTTTTTATCAAAATTTCCAGCCGTATGAATTTCATTGTTCATATCAATCATACATATTCCTAAATCATCTTGTCTTGCGTTTTTAAGTTCCGGTATATAAGTTGCTACATGTCCATAATTTGTATATTTTCTGTTATCCTCAAGTATTTGTTCTAATACATTTTCCATACACATTCCTCCTTATTTTTTAATAACGTCACAATATTATAAATAATATAATACAAAAAATCCTGGGTTTATGTCAACTTCCCAGGATTCCAAGTCTAATCAACAATTCGACTACCTCCAATAAACTCTCTAATTATAGATGTCGGAGGTATATCTAATTCATCATCTAACTCTACAAAATATTGTAAAAACTTTAATATTCTATTAGACTCTATAAACGCTTCGTTGTCATCTTCAATTTGTTCTAAAAGTGGTTTTGCATATTTTTTTAAAACCGCTAACTCATATAAACAAGCTGAGTTAAACATTATATCAGCTTCTTCTTGATAAGGGAATATATTTTTATCTTCTCCTCTTCTTACTGACCACCAATTTAAAATAGTTTTTTCAGCGCTATATCCTCTAAAATTGTAGTCTCTAACTATTCTTCTTATAAGTCTTAAGTCTGTTGTTGGTATTCTATTATGGTTATCTAAGTTTATTTGAGTAAGAACACTTATATATATTTTAAATTTATCCTTATCATCTATACTCTGTGTTAGCATCGGATTTAATGCATGTATACCTTCTAAAATAATAGGTTGGTCTTTTTCAATTTTTAAAGTTTTTCCACTAAATTCTCTTTTTCCTGTTTTAAAGTTGAATTTTGGGAGTTTAATTTCCTCACCTTTTAATAATTTTTCTAAATCACTATTAAATAACTCTAAATCTATCGCATATATAGATTCAAAGTCATAGTTTCCAAACTCATCTAAAGGGGTAGCTTCTCTGTCAACAAAGTAATCATCTAATGAAATAGGAACTGGATGCAAGTTATTAACTTTTAATTGTATAGATAATCTATGTGCAAAACTTGTTTTTCCAGACGAAGATGGTGCAGCTATCAATATAACTCTTTTATTGTTTTCTTTTATTATATCTGCAATTTGAGATATCTTCTTTTCATGCAAAGCTTCAACTATACTAATTATTTCTCCATATTTTTTATTTTCTATAGCCTCATTTAAACTAGCAACCTTGTCTATTCCAATAAGTTCTGACCAAACTTCTGACTCTTTATATATATTAGAAAGCTTTGGTTGAGGTACAAAGCTCTGAGGTTCACTTTTGTTTTCTTTACTTGGTCCTAATATAACTACTCCCGATTGCCATTTTTTTATATCAAAAGTTTTAACATGGCTAGTAGACGGTAACATATGACCATAAAAATGATTTATATATCCACCGCATTTATATAATTTCACATCTTCATATTCTTTATACTTTAATAATTCTGCCTTTACATTTTTATTACTTTTTTAAGTATTTTTATTGCTTCTTCTTTATCTGTAACAATCTTTTCTATTTTTAAATCAGATTCTATTATACTTTTTACTTTCGTCTTGATTTTTCTATATCTTCTTCTGTAACTTCACTTTTATTGTTTTTTATTTCGCAGTATAATCCATTTGATAATGAGTGCTCTATTGTAACCTTACACCCATTAAAAATTTCTTCACATGCTTTTATGAAAACCAAAGATAACGTTCTCATATAAACTCTCATTCCATCTGGTTTAGTTGTATCAATTAATTCTAAATCGCAACCTTTATCTAAAGTACTGTTTAAGTCTTTTAATTTATTTTATTTTCCTATTGTTACTATACCCTTATATTCATTACTTAAATCTTTTGCTATTATAGCTAAAGCTACATCTTTAGGATATTCATAATTTTTATTATTAATTTTTACATTTATATTTTCCATAAATCTTTCTCCTATCCTTTAATATGTCTATTTATAAAGTTAGAACGATTTATTTTACATAAACCGTTCTAATACTTTTATAGATTCATCTATATCTTCATATTTAATTTCCAAAACTGCATATTGAACCTTCATAGACATTAAATCTTTTAAACCTTCTAAGTTCAAAATTCCTTTTCCAATTCCAACATGCAAATCTTCTTTACCATCATTATCACTTAGGTGCATTAAATTCATTTTAGAACCTAACGCATCTAAAAAGCAGTCTGAATTTATTAAGTTATGACCTGTATCATAGCAAAACTCAATATTATCTATATTATTTAATATATATTCAAATTCATTTACGGTTGTTCCTATATTACATATATCTCCACCATTGTATATGTATTTTCTATAAAAACATGTTTATTTTTTAAGTTTATTGACTGTAGAAACTTTATAGAATTATCTAAATACTTTTTCTTATTTTTCTTAAATCTCGAATTTATTACATATCCTAAGTGCATATTAAAATATTTTATATCAAGTTCTTTTAATTCTAAATTAATTTCATATATAAAATTTACCCATGAATTTCTTATATATTCTATATTTTCGCAAGTATTCAGCTCCATAGGCAAGTGGATCCCTACGCTTATGTTATTTCTTTTAAATTCATCTTTATATAATAGAACCTTTTTACATTCAATTAAATTGTCTATACCTATTTCTATATGATTTATATTTTTATTTGTTTTACATATATAAATAGCACTATCTATTTCATTAACTAAAGCAGATATTCCTAATTTCATCTTAAACTCCTATGAAACTTTACCAATTTTATTAAAAGGTAATAATCTAATCACAACTTTACCCATTATATCACTTTCTTTTACTATCCCAACATCAGGATCTCTACTATCCATACTATTACCTCTGTTGTCTCCCATTGCAAATATATATCCTTTTGGAATAGTTGTGTCTATTTCACCTTCAGTTTTTTGACCATGTATATATGGTTCATTTTGAAGCTTTCCATTTATATACACATCTCCATTTGTAATCTTAAGATGGTCACCAGGAATACCTATAACTCTTTTTACTAAATCTTTTTCTTTTCCATTAGCTTGCACTAAATCAGATTTAAAAACTATAATATCTCCTCTTTGAGGCTCTTTGTGATTATAGGCAACTCGATTTATTATTAAATAGTCTTTTTCCTCAAGTGTTGGATACATTGATGATCCTTGTACTAATGTAGGTCTAACAAAGTGAGTTATTACAAGTGCTATTACTAGTGAGGTAACTATAATTTTTATCCATTCTATTATTTCCTTTTTAACATTTGCGCTCAAATTCACCATCTCCTCCATGTTCTACATACTTAGATAAGAGTTCTATAACTATATCGTTTATATGTTCATACTTTTTAGTATTTATTCCCAAATCTAAAAGTTCACAAGCCTTTATCAAGTCATATACGACTTCCATAGGACTGCCATAAATTTTTTCAATATCTTCCTTACTTACACCTCTAAATCCATGGCCTACAGGACTTTCATTTCTAAGCCTTATTAAATTTTCAAGTTTTTCACTATTTAGTATTTCAAGAACTCTGTCCATCCTTTTAGTTTGTTTTAGATATCTTTTTATATACTGAGTTACACCATGTATAAGATTACCATTATATATATTATACTTCTTTTTTAGTGTATATAGTATATTTTTCTTAGACACCATATTTCCATGCATTGATACAGTATACCTTTTACCTTCTTTCGTATTAACAAATATATATTTAAATAAAGCTTCTTTTAATCTATATAACCTTCCTAAAAAATCTATATATTCTTCATTAATAATTTGAATTTTTATATTTTCAATTAACTCTGATAATATATCTTCTGGTTCACCTTTATTTAAATTTTCTAAATTAGTTATAAGATTTTTAATTTCTTTTCTATCTAACATTTGCTCACTTAAATTTTTAGTAAGTTTAAGTGCTGTTTTAAAGTCAAAGTTGGTTGCATATTTACACGATTTCAATAAATAATATAAATCTCCACTCTCTATTCCACATTCAATTAATATATCTAAAACACCATCATAATCACATCTTTTCAAGAACTTAGATATTACTAGTTCCTGACTTTTGTTTATATAACTCATAAAATCACTCCTATTTATTTTTTATGTTTATTTTTCTTTAATCTTAAAAAACGCCTTCTCGCATAATCTGTGTATTCATCTAATTTATCTAAACTTATTTTCCATAGATAGATTAAGTAAATAACAAAACTTATAGAAGCCCATGTAGTTTTTATCATAGCTAAAATATCGAATACTCCATGTAAAACTATAGGTATTAAAATAAGCTTAACTAAAAATACTTTTCTTACTTTAGGCTTATCTAAATTAAACTTATACATAGATAAGTAATATCCCATATTTATTGCAAATAAAACATGTGCAGGAATAGATATTACAGCTCTAGCTAATCCAATTTGTAATAAATTTAATTGATTCCCGTGAAAAATATAAATAAGATTTTCTATTGTAGCAAATCCAAGAGTTGTAAATATACTATAAACTATTCCATCCAGCTTTTCTGTATAATGCCTACTTCTTAAAGTATAAGGAATCAAAATCATAACTTTTAAAATTTCTTCTGTTGCAGCTGCTACTACAAATGCAGTGTAGATTAAGTTTAAATGCGAATTATCAATCTTAGCTTTAAGTAATATATCTTCAATAGCTATTGCAGGTATACTTATCAATGTACCTATAAAAAATAATCTTATAAGCACCTTTATAGGTTCTTTATCGTATTTATCTTTTATATATATCCATATTAAAATCGCTATTGTAGGCGCTAGGGATATTATTAGTAAGTCTAATTTCATTTTTTGCATTACCTTTCTTTTTTATCATTCATATTATATTATTTCCAAATATCTTAACAAAATAATACTTTTATTCATACTATGTATAGATAAGTTGATTTTATATAAGAAAGGAGTTTTTTTATGCAAGATGGTTTTTTAACTGTTAGCGTGGTAGACAGCACTACTAACTTTCCAGTTGTAGGTGCAAACGTAAATGTATACTCCGTTGGAGATGACAACAAAGCCTCGACAGTAATTTATCAAAATTTAAAAACTGATATCTCCGGTCAGGTTGTAGGTTTAAATCTAGCTGCTCCAGATTTAATATATTCTCAACAACCAAGCGATGTAAGACCTTACAGCCAATATATAGTAGAGGTTATCAAAGATGGATACGAAACAATTATAATTAATGGTACACAAGTTTTGGCAACGGTTATAGCTCAGCAAGGCATACAGATGGTACCTCGTCAAAGAAGTAAACGTTCATATAGTAGACAAAATGAAATAGTAGTAGATATAGGAGCTCATACATTGTGGGGAACTTATCCTCCTAAAATTCCTGAAAGTGACTTAAAGCCGATTCCACCTCCAACAGGATTCGTTGTTTTAGATAATCCAGTAGTTCCTGAATTTGTAGTTGTCCATGATGGATTACCTGAAAATAAAAATGCCTCTAACTATTGGGTATATTTTAAGGACTATGTAAAAAATGTTGCTTCTTCAGAAATTTATTCTACATGGCCAACGGAAACAATACTGGCTAACGTAATAGCAATTGTCTCATTTACATTAAATAGAGTTTTTACTGAATGGTATAGAAGTAAAGGATACTCTTTTACGATTACATCAACTACTGCTTATGACCATAAATATATTCATGAGAGAAATGTATTCGATACTATAAGCATTGCTGTGGATGAAGTTTTCAACACTTTTATAAAAAGACCTCCAACTGCTAGGCAACCTCTCTTAGCTCAATATTGTGATGGTAATAAATCTCAATGTCCTGGTCAAATGACACAATGGGGAAGTAAAAATTTAGGAGATCAAGGACTTAGTTATGAAGAAATTTTAAGAAAATTTTATGGGGAAAGTATAATACTTGAAAAAGCTCCAATAGTAAGCGGAGTTCCTGTTTCCTTCCCTGGTGAAGCTCTTAAAATTGGGTCTACAGGTAAAGATGTTAGAACTATTCAAAATCAATTAAACGCTATATCTAAGGGATATCCTGCAATTCCTAAAGTTAAAGAAGATGGAGTATTTGGTCAAGATACCGCAAACTCAGTTAAGGTATTTCAAGGTATATTCGGATTGCCTCAAAGTGGAATTGTAGATTTTAAAACATGGTATGAACTTTCTAGGGTTTATGTTGCAGTTACAAAAATAGCTTCTTTAAATCCAACAATTTAATCGAAAAATTTAAATAGTGTAGTAACATTACTACACTATTTAAATATATTTATATATTTTTCATTTAAAATGTGATTTATTTTATCTGCACTTATTCTAAACTCTGGAATTCCACCTGCAAAAGGAGCTATTTCATATAAATCAAAATATATTACTAGATTATCATCTTGAATGTAAAATTTTTGATTTTCAGAAATTGACTTAAAACTGTATTCTTGTTTATTTTCTTTTATTTCATCCCTTATTAAACCATTTATAACATTCTTATAATCTGAGTTTTCTTTGAATAAATCTTTTAAATTTAAGTTTTGGCCGTTTTCTATAAATATATTATAAGATCCATTCTCATAATATCCATGAGCGCCTCCACTATATTGATAAATAGTAACGACAATACTTAACATTGAGTCACTATTTTTCTTAACATCAAAGTCTACATTGTATATATAAGGAGTTATATATTCTTTAGGTGTATTTTCCAAAAATTTTTAGCTTCTTCTTCTGCTTTAAAATATCCATCCATTATATCATTTTTTATAAGTTCATTTATATTTTTCTCAATATTTTTATTTTCAGTTATTATAATTGGTACATTTATTATACTATTTAAATATATATTGTTTTTAGTTATAGTTTGAGTGTCTATTTGTGCCACTATTGGGTTTGTATTTATGTCTTTTATCTTGTTATTAAATACTGTAACTGGAATTTTAAAATCATAAATGTTTTTTCTATCACTAATTTGATATGGATTAAAATATACACATATACCCTCATTAGTTATATAGTAGTTAGTGTATTTATCTATTTTAATTCTATTTTTATCTATTTCTATATTTTTTCTTTTTATATCATTAATAATATAATTTTCTATTGTGTCTTTATAATCTTGATTGTTTTTTAAAAAATTATCTAGATATATTCTCTGTCCTGTTTTAAGATCAAATACATAACTATCTTTTATTCTTTCATATTTTTTATTCTTTATATATATATCTTTATAGATAAGAATATTTAAAACATTTTTATCTTCAAATACTACATGATAATTTATATCTATTTTTTCTTCCTTTATAATTTTTAGAAATATCCTTTTTTTTGT
>NZ_JAIXHU010000052.1:0-17397 GCF_025671395.1 Paraclostridium sp. AKS73
ATATATTTGCTGATATTATTATTTTAAGTATTATAGGCTTATTGACTATTGGATGTATCAGCCTATATGATACGATACATAACTATAAGCTTTATAGTACAATACAGTTTTTTTCTTTATTTAATACAGTGGTGAGCTTTACTATTGCTGTATCATATATTTTTTCTATGTTTTAAATTTCAATTCTTTAGCATAAGTAAAAGGAGATAACAAAAGTTATCTCCTTTTACTTATTTAATTATTTTTTTATTGAAAACTCCTTCTAATCCTGCCTTTTTAACTCTAGTTTCTATTTCCTTTTTATCTATTGTGTAAAATCCTAAGTCTTTCATTCTATTAAAGTAAACACTTCCTGCAAAAGTAAATTTTAATCTATCCGCATGCTCTTCTTTTAATTCTTGATTAGCATAAGATATAAAGTCTCCAATAGCAATACTAGTTGGTAGTTGAAGTAAATACATACCTATAGCATTTCTAGCTGCATTATGCCCAGCTAAAGATCCAGTACATATAGCTTCTGTGTGCCCTACAAAGAATCCACTTTTTTCTCCACCTACAAATAAATTTTCTAGTCCTGTTACTCTCATATAGTTATCTCTTGGAGCAACTGAAAAATATCTTACTGAATTTCCCTTTCCACCTGAGTATGGATCTACTATTATAGCTCCCTCAAATCCTGGAATTTTTCTTAATTTTTCAAGTGGATAATATGGTGCCATTAACTTTGCATGACCTCGGTTGTTAGTATTGCAACTTATAAAGAAGCTAAAGAAAGGTTGTTTCCACCCTATGTTCCTTTATATAAGACTGTAAGATTATATTCTGATGATTTTTTATTTGAAGAATATTTAGAAAGTGATTCTATTGGTGAGTTTATAGTTAAGTTTAAAAAGAATAATAATTTAACTCTGAAAGATATTTCTAATATAACTGGCTTTAGTGTATCTCATATAGCTAATGTAATCTATGGTAAAACAGCTAGTGTTGATTTTATAAATACGCTAAATATCCTAAAATATAGGTAATGTAGAATATTATATTTAACTAAAAATGAGTATATATATTTATATACTCATTTTTAGTTATAAGTATTTATACATATCTAGATAAAAATCCTAAGTCCCCATTATCTAAATCCCCTACAATCATTGCTCTATCTAATAATACATTAAATTCTTCACAACTAGTCTCTGGCAATAATACGCATGAATGACACGCAGCTAAATTCAAGCT
Organism: Paraclostridium sp. AKS73; assembly: GCF_025671395.1. Taxonomy (NCBI): domain Bacteria; kingdom Bacillati; phylum Bacillota; class Clostridia; order Peptostreptococcales; family Peptostreptococcaceae; genus Paraclostridium; species Paraclostridium sp. AKS73. Next base: position 1,234 of record NZ_JAIXHU010000052.1, read on the forward strand.
ATCTCGACCTTGTCCTTCACTCATTATACACACAGGATCTGCAGAACACCACTTTGCTCTACTAACAGCTCTTTTAATTATATTAGGTAAAAAATCAGCTTTTCCCTGTTGTACTAATCCTCCCAAGCTTCCTTCAGCGTCACTATCAGCTGTATACAGTAATATACCGCTCATAATTTTTTCACTACTTGGCTGATTACAATAAATTCTTTCTTTTATCGATGATGTTGCATATCCACATTCAAAACTTAGTTCTCTAATAATCAAATGAGCTAATGTATGCAGTAAAATGAACTTAGGACTAATAATTCTTGTAACCATATTTTTTTCTTCTCTATTTTTTATTATATATATTATTTATTTTGTTTGCTCTTTTTTTATTATATCATTATCTGCCCAATGGTTTATTTTCTCTTGATCAAATTCTATAAATATACCCTCTCCCCTTACTTCTGTAGCTGGATACCAGTTGCTTGTCTTATGTTTAAGGCTTACTACATCTTTATCATCCATAGTATACTTATCAGGTGGATTTAGCCTGCTAAATCCAACTAGTGTAGATATTTCTCTTATTTTTTTAACTAAAACTACTTTACTTAATTCTTCCATATTATAATCTTCTATATTTTGTACTTCTATTTTAAAATCCTCATCATTTTTATCCTCATTACTTTTTGTAATAGCTTCATACTCGTCTTCTCTATATTTATCTATTGTCCCTTTACTCACAGTATCTTTATTATTATTTAACTCTCTTTTAACTATTTCTCTAATATTTTCTATATTATTATTCTGTATTTCTTCAGAAATACATTTTACATAATCTTCTAATTCATCTTCCATAAATTTATCTAGTTGTCCATTTGCTTCTTTTTTAGTTTTATTACTCAGCAATGCATCAAATTCTTTACTATCTAATATTTCTTTTGTTAATTTACTTGTATACGGAGGTATCAATATAGAACTTAATATTTTAGAATAATATACGTTTAGTCCATTTCTTTGAACTGCTCTTGGGTATAATTCACAACTTTCCTCATTATTTATATCTACTCTACCTTTCCAAGGAGATGTACCTTTACAAGAGAAATCTTTACCTGGATCTTGTTTTTCTCTTTTTTTAAATGCATCTTTGGAAAAAGATCCTGCTAATGATTCTTTACATTTACAATTTGTACACTCTACTTTAAATCCCTCAATACCTAATGTTCCAGTGTTCATGCTCATTTTTAATTTTGGATTTTTACATATAGGATTTTTATAATGTACCCACTCTATCCAAGGAAAATCGTGAATATGCCCATTTTCACATACAACTAATATACTGGCAGGTAATAACTTCACATTTTTACACTTAGAACATCTCGGTTTTTTCATTACACTACTTTGTTCTTGTCTATTATTTTTCCTATATTCAACTTCCCACTCTGATAATTTTTTAAATTCTCTGCAAACTGGACAAAAATACCATTCAGGAAATCTTACAAATGGTATTCCATTATAATCATCTGCAATTGGCATCTTAAAAAAATTAACGCCGAGCTCGTCTTGTAATCTTCTATCATATATATTTTCAGAGTTTTTCCCTTCCAAAACTCAGTAGATGCAGTCATTAAACTCTGATCTGTAAAATCTACTATTGCTCCTGGTCCAAATGTACTTATTAACTGCCCAATTCTTATTGAATGCGTAGCTTCTGGAAGTGGTGTATATGTATTATTTTTCATTATTATCTCCTCCGAATGTTAATATTTCTACTTTTGAGTTAGGTGATACATTTCTCATAGATGTCAATGTTGAATATCCACTCCCTGATTCATAAAATCCCTTCATTAAAGATATTGTAGTTGCATCTTTCTCAAATTTTTCTTTATATGGTCTAGAATATCTCATTTTTTTATTATTTTCTTCAGCGTACTTTACCTTATCATCCCAATCATATAAGATTGAATCTAATTCAAATTCTACCTCTTTTAACATTGATTTGTCTGATGTCTCATCTAACTTATTAACCCTGTCTAAAATAAAATCTTTTATATCTTCTATCCCTTCCATATATATATCAAATTGTGATGCATCTTCTTCTAATGATATTTTTAACATATGTCTAACCATACTTATAAGCACTGAATGTAATCCTCTTTGTCTAGCAGGTTCTGAAAATGGTGTAACACTTGTTGGCTCAACATATTTATAAAAAGATTTATGATAATCACAAAATTTTTCATAATGTGATCTATCTCTAGATCTAGATGGATTATATAGCGTAAATACAATACCTGGATTTTTCCTTCCAACTCTACTAGATGCCTGTATATACTCAGCTGTCGATTTTGGTTGCTGAACTATCAACATTAAATTAAGTCTTGATACGTCTAATCCTACTGATATCATATTTGATGCTAAAACAACATCTACAGGATATTTTTTATTTTTAATAGATTCTTTAGAATATTCTATATTCAAATCCTTTAATGTTTTATTTATTTCACTAGATGTTCGTCTACTTGTTAACTCACGAATATTTATTAATTTTCTTGCTTCATTTCTTCTCCCTATTCTTGAAGATACTCTTAGTATATTGTCTTGTATATCGTCAGGTATAAGCGTGACTGATTTTCCAACATCCTTTAATGTGTTAAAATATGAAACTAGTGTCCAGTAATCACTTTTTATAGATTCACTTATATCCATCATCTTTAATTTATTTGTTAAGGTAGATACTAGTCTTACATTTGTAGTTGTAACAGTTTTCCCATTAGGCATAACTCCTACATATAGTCTACCTGGATTTTCTTCATCTTCTCTTATAAAAAAAGAGTCTTCTATATATATACCTGAAGGTGGAAATTGACTTACCTCTCTACAGTATAACTGTTTGCATTGTTCTTCTGCCCTTTTGATAGTAGCCGTTGATGCTATTATTTTTGGTCGTACTCCCTTATATGAGCACATCGCATCTACTGCTGTCTCATATAATCCAACCATAGTTCCTAATGGTCCTGATATAAGATGTAGTTCATCCTGTATTATAAGTTCTGGTGATAAATTATTGTTATCTAATCCAAATAAGTTACCTACTTCTTCTAACTTTGGTATCATTGCAAATTTATCTACTGTGCTAAATAATAATGTAGGTGGCTTTTCATATAAACATTCATCTACAACTTGAACAGGTAGTCCTCTTGAAAATTCACATTTTCTTTCCGTACACCTTATTTCACTAGCCCTTTCAGTAAATCTATACCCCCATCTTGTATTTCTATTTTTAGGATCTTTTTCTAATTTAGTTCCACACCAAGGACACTGTAAAAGTTGAAATTTATTTTCTTTACTTCCATCTTTAGAAAGTTCTTCAAATGCATCTCTTGCTTCGGATTTTGTATTAGGCGTCTGAGTATTTCCAATCCATAATCCAATAGAGATTTCATCATGTCCAAGATTATATTTTTTCTTTTCTTATTTTTCACATGCACAAATCATTATCGAAGCACGTATAAACTGTTGTGCTGTTAATAACCTCAATGTGTATCTCATCAAAATTGTTGTTCCTGAGGATTTATCAGTATATCTTAGTCTTCTTAAAAAATTGTAAATGCTGATAATCCTAGATAGGCTTCGGTTTTTCCTCCGCCAGTAGGTACCCAAATCAAATCTACTATATCTCTATCACTACATTCTGGGTTATATATTGATTCTATACACATAAGTATATATGCTATCTGAAATGGTCTCCATTTTCCTTCTTTTTCTCCGAGGTTTTCATAGTCAAATTCGGGGAAATTTACTTTTTCATCATTGGGCACTCTTTCTTTTACATCAGAGTGTACTCTTTGCATAAGCATAGCTCTATTCATCAATGAAAAAGAAATATATACATCTTGTTTTTTTTCTATTAACTCTACTCCTTTTTTATGCGCTTATAAGCTTTTTCGCACTTTGTTATATGATCATTAGCTCTTTCTCTTAATCTTATATCTATATTTTGTATTTCTAAACTCAGATTATCTATCCATTGCTTATACACATCTACTATTTCATTAAGATTTTTGATCTTTTGATCTTTTGTAATTGAAGATATATCTGATAAATTTTTCATCGATAATATATACTCAGAATCATTCAATTCATCTACCCTAAACTTTAACTTTGGAACTTCCTCTGTAGGTAAAAAATTAGTTTTAATAATCCCTCTATTTGTATTTGAATCTATATCATAATCTACACTTACACCATGCCCAATAGCGTAGTTCTTTTTATTTAAGTATAAAAGTTCCATAGATTTTTCCTCATCATCCATATGACTTATTCCATTTGATATTAATCCATCTCTAGTCTCGATAAATTGTATGCTTGGATTATCCTCACTAGAAACTAAAATCTCAGGTTGGAATATGGCCTTCAAATCTATATTAGAAAAATCAGCTACTAAATTATTTGACATTACTATAGTATAACTTTTTATATTCTCATCATAACTTCTTTTCATTACAGATATATCGATTCCTGTATCTATGTAATTGTTATTTTTATCAATTAATTTTATTGGTTTATTTATAAAGTCTTTTTTACCGTCTACATCTATAGTTATACTTTCTGGTAACTCTATCTCATATCTTATATAGCCTCTTCTTAATTGATTCGCTAAAGTATATAAAATGTTTTTCATTTTTATATCATCTTTTATTTTTTCGTCTTTAGAAAAGTCAGTTACTTCTCTTGCTGTTAATTTCTTGGAAAGCTTTATGAATTCTTCGCTTCTATAAACATATTCTTCTAGCTCTGTCCCAATAAATGTGTCTTCTCCTAGATATTTCACATGACAATCACTTAACTTACATGGTCTATATTTAGCACCTTTTATCCTTACATTTAAATGTTTTGCATCCCCTCTAACGAAGAAAGTAAATCCCATGGCTGATTGCTTCATTTCATTAGTCATGCTTATTTTTTCATCTATAGATAAATCTTTTTCTTTTTTAAAATCAGATATATTTTTTATATTTGATTCATTGAATATATCTTTTTTAACTTACTTATTTCTTCATTTTCTGCAAAATCTTTATAATCTTCTAAAACTATACTGTCAGTATAGTCATTTTCTTCTATGTCTGAATCAACATCTCGATTCTCTTTTATATCTTTAGGAAATAATATACCAGCAGAATATCTTTCTGTCGGCCTATCTGTTATTACTTCTTTAGCTATGTCTCCTCCAATATCTTCAGACCCTGGTCCAATTAACTCCCTTTTTACGCTATCTAAAATTAAGTTTCTTGCTTTTATAAAATCTTCCATAAACTCTACCTCACTGCATATATTATTTATTATTTAATACCCTAATAAAATCCTCACTATCTAATATACAATTTGCTTTGCTACTATTTATCAACTTCATTGTATTCTCTATACTTTTTATTTTACATATATCCATATATTTTTCTAAATTAGATTTTAGCGTAATCATTACCTTATAATCTTCATCCTGTAAATCAATTTTCTCAAATATACTTAGCTTTAATATTAACTTGTCAATATACTCACTTTTAAACTTTCTTCTAGTTTGTCTGATTTTCTCACATGAATTATATACTTCTTCCCAATTATCTACTAGATAACTATCTTTTGTTATACATGCTATAGCTTATAAATATAGCCTCATGAGGACCTATTATCTCATTTTTAAACCATGAACTTATGGTTTGAGGGCTTTTTTCAATTCCATTCATTCTTAATTCAAATGCTATATGTTCATATGTAAATTCATTTCTATTCATATATTCATGCAAAGCTTTCTTCCAATATACTATATTTTCATAATATTTTACATATTCATTGTCACTTTTTATAAATTCAAAGAATAAATTTGTTATTTGAGCATCACTTTTAGTCTTCAGTATTACGATGTTGTCTCCTTCTTCTAAATTTAAAGGCTTTTTTTCTATTAATTTATTATCTTCCAAGCATATAGCTTTATAATGTTTGCTGACAAGCATATATTTTTCATCATTAAACTTTAATATTGTATTAATATATGTTACGTTAGCTGAACAACTTCTATTGTTTTCAGTAAAGTAGTCATATCTTTTTAAAATATCTAAATTATAAAAATCTAAGTCTATTTGTTGCTCTAGTGAAGAGTCAGTTATAGATGTTATAACTGACTCTTCATTTTTATATGATCTATTAAAAATATCTTCTTCATGGTCATTTAAATGTATTAATTCATACTTATTTATTGATTTACTTTTACTAAGTATATTTTTATCTTCTATTTTTAGTAAAATATTATTATATCTTTTTATCTTAAAGTTGTATTTACTAACTTGATTTTTATATAGTAAAAATATTTTTTCTTTGCCTATATTAGTAGATATACACTCAACATATCTTGAATCATAAAATCCTGAATAAATTATTTTATCGTAATTATGTTTATATTTTAGATTTTTTATATATTCAACTTCTACTTTATTAAATTTAATATATATATTATTTTTTAATATTTCATACTGAATTTTATCACTGCAAACAATTAACGATTTTCTGTTAAGCTTCAGGTTAATTAATATATCATTTTTATAGTTGTTTTTATGCAAGTGATTGTTTATTTTAATTAAATTTTGAATTATATTTTCCATTAAACTAAATATGTAGTTATAACTTTTAAAATTACTAATTATAGTATTTAAATTTTCATAATACCTATCAAAAAATTTATGTTCATCATAATATTTAATATTTATCAAAGTATTACTATATATATTAATTAGTTTATAACTTATAGCTATAAACCAGTTTATATCTTTATTTACATCAGATTCTTTCGTTAATATGTCTACATTTTCTAATATATTTTCTATTAATTTATTTAATTTTATATCGTCTGCAATAATAACATTATTTATAGTATCAAAATAAGCATAATTTATGTCTTTTAAGGCATTTGAGCTCCATGCATATATCTCTATATCTTCTAAATCATTAATTAGACTTTCTACTTTTCCTGATTTATTCCAATCCTGTATGAAAATTACTTTTTTAGTTTCAATTGAGTCTATTATCCACTGTAAATCTGAGTGTATAATAGATTTTACAGAATATGAATTTTCTCCTAAAAATACAACAGTTTTTTTATAATAATCATCTTCAATAAGATCAAGTGCTACATCTAGCTTGCATATGCATCTAACTATAGGTTTTTGTCTTATTTTATTCCCTTTAAAATCAACATTCTTTTCTTTATCACTATAGTAGGATATAGGTATTAATTCTGTTAATTTATATACTCTATCTCCGTATACTTTTATCTCTATATTATTTATAAACTCTACAAGTTCCTCTTTATTAGAATGTAGTAAAATTATACTGTCTTCTACTGATTTATCAAAGTAACTTATATGCAAGTCTAATATTTTTGATAATATATATTTCTTATTTCCATATGTACTTTTCTTTGAATCCATGTTATCTAGTTTATTATCTTCACCATTGTACAGTGTTAACTCATGGCTGTTACTAATTTTAAGATTAATTGTTGACTCTTCACTATCTTTTAATTCAATCATTTCTTCATCAAAATATGTATTTGAAATTATACCTGTATATTTATACTTTTTAGATTTATAGTACACTATGTCCCCATAGTTTAGATTATCTATTATACTTGAATCATCATTTCTTAAATTAGTAATCAAAACATTGAATATTATGGTGATTAAATATACAACTTGAATTTCTATATCTTTGTCGTAAATCAGCAAACTATTTTTAGCTTTAGATTGATTTAGTATGTATTCAACTAGATTGCTATTATATATACTAAATTTATCTAATGTTATTTTATTATTGCAGAATAAAATCTCACAATTTTCAATCATATCCTCTATATCAAATTCATATATTTTAGACTTTATCATTATCATACTCCTATCTTATTAATCTTCCTATTAAAGTATATAACATTTCAAGCTTCCATCATATATTTCAAAATATTTTTATCAAACTCTTATTCTAAAATAAATTGTTATACCTTATAATATTCTTATGTATTAAATATAGGGGGAATCATTATATGGAAAAATCTAAAGATAGAAAAGTTTGGTTCGTAACGAGACCTCAAAGAGATGCCCTTTTCATAAGGAAGCCCTAGAAGCTCTTGCTAAAGCTACCGAGGACTTCACAGTTAAATGGCACGGAAACAGAGATGCTCATAAAAATTATGAACAATGTCTAATAGATATTGGATTAAAAAGAGACTCAATAAGCAAGGATGGGTCAGGAGGAAGAACATGGGCTGCTTTATTAAAAACATTTTGCTACTGTTACACTAATTCTGATGGATATTTAATCCCAACTAAAGTAGGATTAGCATTACTAAAAAATGAAAATATAAGAGAAAATATTACAAAGCAAATTTTAACCTTACAAATACCTAATGCTTATTTTCTTGAAAGTGGATTTAGGCCTAAATATAACTCTGACTTTTCAATACTCCCTGCTAGGTTTTTAATAAAACTATGCACAGATAGTGAACTTGACTACTATATTACAAAAGATGAAATTACATTTTTTGTAATGACAGCTAAAAAAGACTCTGAGTTAAATAATATAGTTAATAAAATTAAAATCTTTAGATCTCTATCCGAATTAGATCAAGTGGAGTTAAAATCTTCTATATCTAATGAATACGACCACAGAGAAAGATCTGATAAAGGTGCTCGAGATTATTATAAAGCTCATTCTGATGTGGCTCATACATTTATGTTATTAGCTGAATATACAGGATTAGTTACTTATGAAAGAGGTACAAATTCTAAAATTATTATTCAAAAAGATAAAGTTGAATCAGTTATTGAATTTTTAAATCAATATGATTCTAGATACCCTTTTAATAGTAGATATTTATTTTCTTTAGAGCGTATGGCTGAAACTAACGGTTTAGATATTAATTCTTATAAAGCTACTCGATATGGAAATATAAAACCAGTAACAAATATGAAGAAAAAGCTAATAAAAGCTAAAAATATACTTTCTCAGCATCCTAGTGTATCTTCCTCTTCTTTAGACGAGTTAATTGAGATATTATCATCTGAGTTTTCAATAGAAGATTCTAGATCCATTGCAGAAAGTCTTTGCCAATATAATGCGCTTTCTTCAATTGATGAAGCTTTTATACATGGTGTTCTTAATGAAGAAAATGATAGAGAATTTGAATACAAAATCGGAAAAATTCTTTATGAGTTAGGATTTAAAGTTATAATGCATCCAAGATATAAAAATGAAAGAACTGAAATAGATATTTTAGTTAAATACGGAGATAATTTATGCGGTATTATAGATGCTAAAAATTATAAAAATAAATTTCAACTTAGTTCATCTTTAACCTCACATATGATTTCAGAATATATTCCAAATTACATAAATTATGATAACTGTGACTTACAATTTTTTGGATACGTTACTGCTAACGATATAGGTGGAAAAGCTAATCTTAATAAAATTACGAATAAAGTTGAAAACATTTATAATGAAAATATTCAAGGATTTATGATTAATGCTAAAACATTATTAGGAATATTAGATTATTGTATTGAAAATAATATTGATAAAGAAAAACGTGCAAGTTTAGTTTTAAAACTAGTAAAAATGAAGCTTATACCTCATTTAGTCATGTAGAAAACTTAATAAAAGACAAGTAAGATACTACTTAAAAGTAGTATCTTACTTGTCTTTTTATTTTTTAAGCAATACTTTCTATGCCAGTTCATATATTTTTTATTTTCTAAGTTTAATTCTATTTTTATGTTGTTATTAATTCTCATAATGTCCTTATTTTTAGAATTTAGTAAGTCTGATATCACTATACTACCATCGTTATTGAAAGTTATAAATCCTTTATCAAATAATTTATCATGATTTGGACAAAGTAATAGTCCATTATTTATATCTAATCGCTCTTCATTGTTACTATATTTCCAAGGCTTTATATGACTCGCAATTAATAGGTCTACTATATCTAATCCACATATTTGACATTTTTTATACTTTTCTATTAATCTATTCCTTAACTGAGATTGCCCTACTCTCTGAGTAGTACTTACCTCTATTTCAGTATTTATATCCTCTTTAACAATTTCATTATTGTTTTTTTCGGATCCTTCTAAGTATGTACCATATGGCATTACTATAAATACACCATCTTTTGTTTCCTCTGTTATAATTCCTAAACCTAACACCCTATATATACCTTTATCTACCTTATGTAATATACCTATAGGGAATTCATATTTCAAATTATTTCTAGCTGCTTCAATATCACTTTTCTTTCTATTATCTTTTTCGCCATTAGGAGGTAACATTTTTATGTATTCAAATTCTCCATTATCTTGCCAATATATTTGTCGACCATAATTCTCATTTGATTCTGTCGCTAGATAAGATAATATATATTTTTTCCCTTTAGGCTTATAAAACCCTCTTATAAGGTCATGTAATATATGTTCTTTATCCACAAATTTGTCTGGAGGTAATTTTTTACCATTTCTACCCTTTATAGACTCCAAACCATATAATACTTCTCCTTTTAAACTGTTTATTTTTCTTAATACCCCTAAATGCTCATTATCCATAATATCTGCCCCCTTTTTTATATAATAAAAGACGCCTATTTGACGTCTCTCATATTTTCAATATTCCATCTTGGTTCTACATAATCATATTCAACATCTGCAAATGTTTTTAATATAGCTTCTATAATTATAGATACTCCTAATGGAGGGACTGCCATCCCTATTTGTTTTCTTACTTCTTCTTTTTTACCTTCAAACTTATACCAGTCTGGGAATGACTGTAATCTTGCTCTTTCCCTATTAGTTAGCGCTCTAGGTTCGTCATAATGATACATATGAGTTCCACCACCACCACTTCCAGTAACAGTATATGCCGGTAAATCAGGATGAACTCGCTTATATATATTGCTAAGTTTAGCTCCCTTGACTTTAAGTCTTAAATCTTCTGGTATACCTTCATACCAAGCATTCTCCCCTGGAGGTATAGCCTCTAGCCTTGCAATCGTACTTGAAGGATGTTTTGTTTTTTCATTGTTTAGCAAGCATTCAGTTACACAGCCTTCATTATAACAACCTTGTTCAAAAGCCCATTTTGCTGTTTTGTAATTTTTCTTTTCTTTTGTAGTAGGTGCAGGAACTTTAAATTGTTTATTTAAATCTTTCCTTATACCTACAATTATAACTCTGTGTCTAGATTGAGGTACTCCATATTCTTGAAACTTATATAAATGAGGTACTATATTATACCCTCCAAATTTTTCCTTACCTGCATTTGATAAATCTTCTAATATCTTTTTAAAAGCTTGTCCGTCATTTGCACTTTGGATACCACCTACATTTTCAGCTAAAAACCACTTTGGATTGTGAGTTTCCAAAACTTTAACTCCATATGTATATAATGGTCCATATTTTCCTTCAAATCCTTTTTGTTCTCCAACTATACTAAAATCATTACATGGAAATCCAAAAGTAAATGCATCTATAGGAGGTAACTTATCTATGTCTATCTCTCTAACATCTTTGCAGATTATGCTTTTTCCTTGTGTCAATTCTTCTTCTACCTCTGTAATTATAGATGAGTTAGAGTTGCATATATTTGTAGCAAAGGTATTGCAAGATGCCATATCTATATCATTCGCCCATGCATGTTCTATTTTATATTCCTCTCCGTCGACAATTATGTTAGCATTTTTAGCTCCTAGAGCTAATCCACCTGGTCCACAAAACAGTTCACCTTTTCTAAAAATCACTTATATCACCTCCAAAATTTTATAACTTTATAATTATATCAAATTTTTTTAAATAAAAATAGATAATCACTAAAAATAAACTTCTAATCTTATTTAGTGTATGCTTTTCGTAATTTTTTTATAGAATATGATTACTTTTATACGCTTATACTTCTCTGCTTTTTAACTATTGTCTATTTTCAACAATATCCTTGATATTATTAACAGTCTAAAAATAAATATATCCAAATATTTAGAACTCATGTTTATATTTGGAATTTCTCAATCCAAACTGCTCCAAGTGTTCAACTTCCATTTCAAACACTTTCTCTAAAAATCCTTATCTATCAAATACCTTAAATCATTTTGATTCCTCCATTTAATGTCCTTACACTTATCTTTCCCTATATCGGTCTAAATATGTAATATACAGTGAAAAATATATATAAATTTCATACATAAAAAACACCATATAGGGGAAACTAACTATATACAAAATAGAACTATGGAGGTACAAAATGAGAGTAGAAAAATAAACAAAGAAGCTTGCGTTATAATAACAAAAAGAGAACAAGCAAAGGAACTATATTCAGAAATTGATAAATCATTAAAAATAATAAGAAAAGAAGGAACTTTAGTAACGAGGGTTTTAGAAGATACCAAACATCCAGAAGGAAAGGTTAAATACATAATAAATGGTATGAGTGAAGTAAAAGTTAAAAATATACTATCAAAAACACTACAGGAAAGCATTGAAAAACGAGCTGTACTTGCATAAAACAAAACCCCCAGGACTTAAATATCCTGGGGTATAAAAACTAATATCCTAATGTACAACTTCCCCCTTATAAGCTTAAGGGCGAATACCTGCTAACTCTCATTTAATATATAATTCATTCAAGGCCCACAACTTTTTATCAATTTCCAATTGGTCTTTTGATATGAACGTAAGGGCATAGCGGAGCAATGCTTTTATGCCCTTACGTGGACTTTCAATTTTAAATCTACTCTCAAATAAACAAAGGCAAGTATACTCACATTTTTTATCTTGCGTATACTTGCCCTTATATTTTTATATAATCTAAGAATCCTGTCTATAAGATATGATTCTATAATTTATCAATTTCTAATTTTATTTACATTAACTTACTTAGCTTATTAAGCCACCATTCTCTATCTGATCCCATATATCCATTAGGAGTAACTATCATATAACTTTCATTAACTTCTAATACTTTAGGAATGCCTGTATATACTATCTCTATATAAAGTTTGAATGGTCTAGCTTTTCGATTTAACGTATTCTCTAACTCTTCAACATACTCACAAAATCTTTCGCCTCCTATATATTCATATAGTGATAATGCAGTTTTGCCTCCAGCCTGCATATTCCACCATTCAATAAAGTTAGGATATGCATTTTTACAATACTCTCTTAACTCAACATATTCAAGTTCTTTGAAATTGCTTATATCATAAATTTCTTCTATAAAATTATACATTGTATCTTTACCTATATTTACAGCTTGATTACTAACAATATCATTGAACCAATTACGCCATTGAGTTTTCAACTTGGAATGGTCACATTCCTTGTAATTATGAACAACTATATTAGCTGGCCAACGCACATTATCTTCATCAAAAACTTCATCATCTATTAAGTTATACATACAACCTGTAAACACAGCAAAATTTAATAGATCTTCATTAAAAGTTATAATTGACCATGATTCACTATTTTCTAAATACATACTATAAAATCTCCTATATATAAAATTAAGCAAAACTATATATATTTACATTTTAATTAGTTATACATAGCCTGCATATAAACACTATTAAAATTAATAATAGTACTTTTTAATCTTATCGTGTAATAATTTCTTATTTATATACTACTTCAAATTCCTCAAATACAACTAACATATCCTCTGTAAACTCCATATTTAATGCTTCTAGTTCTCTTTTAAAGAAATCTAAGTGTACGTCTCTCCAGTATCTTAAAGATTTGTCTCCCTCTCCTTCTATATTTGCAAGTCTTTCATCTACATCTGTAAATGGTAATACAAAAACCTCTTTTGTTCTTATAACACATTTTGCAGTACCATTCCAATCTGTAACAACACTATATTCATCTTTTTTAGGTATTGGTTCATTGTCTACCTTATACAAATCATAAAGTGATGTAGTTCCTTTTTTTACTCCATCTAATACCAAATCTGCTAGCTTATTAGCACTTTTTTCATTATCACAAAAATGCCATGAATCATAAACTTTATTACTACTCTTACTACACTCTCCTATGGAGTTTAGATAGCTCTCCCACATATCTTTTACTGATTTATCTTCATTCTTCATATTTTAACCCCTTATTATTTTTTATTTTTATATTGGTGTATATTTCATATCCATGTAATCCCTAATAAATGTAACTTAATGTATTTAATTCCATATTTATAGAATTTATCCAATATTGTTTAGCTGTACTTTTTACATTAATTTATAAGCTATTTAAATAACCTGAAATAAATGCTGCTTGTAGTTCACTAACTTCTTTCTTAAAATGTACATGATCTTGATATATTTGATCCCCTAATGATTTTGTGAAATCATGTAATCCTATTATAGAGATTTCTTTTTCTATCATTACTTCTCTTGCTATTTCATTATATCTTTCTACATCTTTACAATATCTTAAAAAACCTTCTCTTCTTGAATTATGGATTTCATCAATAATAGGTGTTGAATCAATCCAAATTACTTTATTGGATATATTGCTTCCAATATCAATTATTTTATTTAAATTTAGTCTGTAGTTATCTTCACTTATATTTATTTTATGAGTATTTCTATCAACCCTAATATCATGCATTCCACAATTAATTATTAAAATATCATGCCTTTTTTCATTTAACTGTTCTTCTATTACATAATCTAATACCATTTTGCTATCGCCTGCATTTGCACCTATTGGTTTATTTAAATCATTTAAAGCTTCTTTTAAACCTCTTTTTCTATCATAACTAAACTTACTAGATATCATCTTTTTTAAATATGAACCATAGTGAATTGAGATACTATCGCCTATAACAAATACATCCCTAAGCATTGTTTTCATTTTATGAGATTCCCCCGAAAGCTATTATTTTAATATATATTTATTTAATTATTATAAATGTTATTCTTTTAATAAATCTATAAACTCAATTGTTTTCAATAAAAGGATAGTGTGCTGAATTATATATTGTTTTAACTTTTGAATATTATTTAATGAACCTCTCCTACTATATTTCTAACTTGAGCTTCACTTATATCATATTTTCTAGCTAACACTCTATAATCTCCATTAAACTTTTCTCTAATAACTCTATTTCTAATTGGTCTAGTCAAAGAAGCCTCTTTAGGTATATACAAAGAACTCCCTCCTAGTAATTCAACTAACTTCTTAAAAGCATCTATTCCTATATATTCAGCAATATCCTTATGTGTTTTTGGTATATCCTCTAAAGCCAATTCTTCTAACATTAAATACACCTCCATAAATCTAAACTTATATTTAACCCTATACATATATTATACAGTTCTTTATATATAACCTTTATACTCATATCAGGTTTATTTTAAATCTCGGATAGTTTAACAAAAGAACAAGGCAAGTATGCGTTCTTTGCATTCTTGCCTTGTTCCTTACTTTTTATATAATAAAAAGATATCATGTCTGTAAGAGATGATATCTAACATTACTATTTAATCTCACCGTTTAAGTAAGCTTCTCTACACTTATCAAATGCACTTTTTCTACCTGGCTTTTTTCTTACATTAGGAGCTTCTTCATTATTTTCTGGAATAAATCCAAATTCTCTTACTAAAGCTTCTTCTCTAACTATCCAAGTTTTGCCTAACTTCTTAACATCTTCCCCATCAACAAATCTACTTCCAACATTATGTCTTAATGTAGATTGATCTATATTATACATACTAGCTATATCTGCAAATGTATATAAACCTTCAAATGAACTCATACTATCACTCCTTATTATTTCTTATATAAGGATTATTAACTCTTATCGTGATTTATATACCTTTCTTCATTCTAAATTCTTCAAATACTTTATTTTCATACTTAAAACTTCCTATGCTAATCTTACCTGAATAATAACTTTTAGGAGGTACATATATGAAATGGTATTTAGATTTTGGTCATGGAGGTAAAGACTCTGGAGCTGTTGGCTCTAATGGTAAAAAAGAAAGTGATATGGTTCTAAAAATAGGTATGATAGTTAAATCTATTCTTGAAGAAGCTTTTGAAAAAGTAGTTACTACTCGTGAAGAAGATAAGTTTTATTCTTTATCTTATCGTA
>NZ_JAIXHU010000053.1:0-16303 GCF_025671395.1 Paraclostridium sp. AKS73
ACACCATTTTATTATTAGCAATTATCATGCCAAATTTATTTTTAATTTTTAATTTTTATTTTTAAATAATATTCCATAATATTTTTTACTTTTACAGTAGGTATTTCACTACCACCTCTTCCTTTAACATTTTCTATAATCATAGATATAGAAAGTTTTCCTTCATCTGTATCTACACATGCAAACCATCCATTTTCATTTGCGTTTGTATCATCTTTATCTTTTTTAATTCAGCTGTACCTGTTTTACCAGCTATATTTATTCCCTCAATTTTAGCTGAATTTCCAGTTCCTTTAGGATCATTTATTACAGCTGAAAAGCAGTCTTTAAGTATATCTATATATTCTGCTTGTATAGCTTGTTTGTATACCTTAGGCTCTGATGATTTTGTTATATCTAGCTTTGGCATCATTATCTTACCATCATTTCCTAAGCTTGAATATATCATAGTCATATTTAAAGGAGTGGTTAAAACTTCTCCTTGTCCATATCCTGTTGCTGCCAATAATGATTTGTTATCCAAATTTCCACTATTAGATATTTGTGATTTCTCTATAGGATATCCAAATTTAATATCTTCTCCAATTCCAAACTTTTTAGCTCCGTTGACAAAATCTTTTCCACCTATATTAAGTGCTGCTTTTGCAAAATATATATTGTCAGAATATATTGTTGCATCTTTTAAATTTACTGGCTTTCCTGGATCTGTAACTCTAGTAACATCATATTCGTCCCAAGTCTTACCTTTTATATCCACAGCTTCATCTGGATCTATTTTTTTATCTTCAAGACCTATAGTAGCAGTTACTAACTTCATTGTTGACCCAGGTGAGTATGCAGTTTTAAATCTTCTCTGTAATTGAGCGTTATTATCAGCTTCCCATTTTGCCTTTTCACTCTTTGTTATGTATGTCATATAGCTATTTGGATCAAATGAAGGTGAACTTACCATTGCCAAAACCTCACCAGTTTTTGGGTTTGTAGCTACACTTGCTCCTTTTTCATCTTTCATTCCTTCATATACTTTTTTTTGTAAATCAAGATCTATTGACAGTTTTATATCTTCTCCATTTTTTGCCTTCTTCTCAACTAAAACTTCCTTTTTCCCATCCGGAGTTAATATGTATACACAGCCTCCATCTTCTGCTCTTAACTTATCTTCATATACTTCTTCTATTCCACCTATACCTATTTTACTATTTTCGTTATAGCCTTTATTCTTATTGTTTTTTAATTGCTCTTGATTAATATTTCCAGTGTACCCAATCAAACTACCTATAGCTTCTCCTCCATTGTACACTCTAGCATTTTTAGTTGTTATTATTTGAACTCCAGGTATTTGAAGTAACCTTTCTATTTTCTCATTGTCTGACTCTAACAAACTCACTATATCCACAGCATGGTCTGGATTTGTATTTGAATTTATTTTTTTTTCAATATAGCTAGGACTTATATCCAATATATTGGCCATATCACTAATTTTATTACTTTCACTTCCATCTTTAAATTTCTTTAAATCTAATTGTACTTGTTTTAGTTGTCCCTCACCTGCAATTAAATTGCCATTTCTATCATAGATACTACCTCTTTTTCCCTTGTAAGAGTCAGTATCTATTCCTACTTTGTCTTCTTTTTTTAAATCAGGTAATATTAATCCATAGTCCCAATTAACTTTATACCCTTTACCTTCCTTAATCATATCTATTTTAATTTTAGATGAGTCTAGCTTTCCACCAACTGTATCCATACTAACATTTAAATAAGCATCTTTACCTTCTTCTAATTCTTGATCTGATTTAGAAATTTTAATATTTTTAGCTTTTATACGAGTATATATATCTGTATATGTTTGTACAAAATCCTCTTTACTTATATTTTTTTGAGATTTTTCTGAAAGCATAGTATACATTTTTCAAAATCTTGGCTTTGCCAAGATTTATTATAATCATCAATTGCACTTTCAATTTTTGATTTTGAACTACACCCCACAATAAATATTATTCCTACCATAATTATTAAACTTATAGTTATTAATTTAAATTTCTTCAATATTTTTCCCCCGTTCTTTTGAATTGTCATATCTTGCATTTAATATTATGCCCAAACTTAAGTATACCCTAAATAGCAAAAAATAAGCACTTATTAATAAGTGCTTATTTTACTAAACTAATATAGTTTCTTCTTGTTCATCTTCTTTGTCGCTATCTTCATCATTGTATATAATACTTATTATTTTGCCACTTATAGTAACTGCTATTAATGAAAACACTATTTGTCTAAAATCTAAATAAACTAATGACAAAAATAAAACTATACCATCACTTATCAAATATATATGATTAACTTTCAGTGGTGTAAATTTATTGCCTATAAGTGCTATTACATCATCGCCACCCGATGCTCCACCACCTCTTACAACAAGACCTACTCCTATTCCCACTCCTATTCCCGCTAGTATACTTGCTAAAAGCATATTATGTTCAAGGTTTGGGACTAAAAATCCAATACTCTCAAATATATTATACATAGTTGAAAATGTAAATGTTGAAAGTATTGAGTACAGTAAAAATTTTTACCAAAAAATTTTGTTCCTAATGCAAATAAAGATAAATCAATAACTAAACTAGTTAAAGATGGAGATATATCAAAAACATTTTTGATTAGTAATAATAATCCTAAAACCCCACCTTCTGTAACACTATTTTGGTAATTAAAGTTGTAACTTCCAAATGCCAATATTGTAGCTCCTATAATAATAGTTGCTACTTTTTTTAACTCTGACCGCAAAATATCACTCCTGTTAAATTTTTTAAGTTCCCTTTATTTAATTATATATATTTATTGAATATAATTCACTGATTTTTTGAAATTGTTATTAAATTTATAAAAAATTCTCCTCTTTGAACAACTACATGTTATCATATATCACTGTTCAAAAACTAAGATATTAAAATAAAAAAGAAAAAGACTTAACATAATACAATTATAAAGTCTTTTTCTTTTTTTATTCTTTTTCTTTTTAACTTTTCTTTTTTACTTCTACTCAATTCAGCAGATGTTACATCTTCTATAGTTTGCTCTGTTTCTTCTGCTAATACTACATCTTCATCTTCTTGAGTTCCAGCTAGATTTACAGGTAATAGACCTCTCTTAGTTCGTATTAAAGATAAATCAGCTGATATTTGACCTAAAAATACTATAAAGAGAGTTAAATCCTCATCATTTAATTCTTCACCTATAGCATAAGCTAAAGTAGATGATAAAATAACATAATCTGCATATGTATATCTAGATAACCCTAAACCTTTTTTCTTATTAGTACAATCAGACTTTTGTTTAATATTATCACTAGTATTATTTGTTGTTACTTTACTTTGATTTCTTGTCATAAATCACCTCTTTGAAAGTAACTTTATAATACTATAAATATGCATAATTTATTAATTTTATTATTTAATTATTACTTAGTTTTTCCTTTACTTAGCTAATATCTCTACTCCATCCTCTGTTACTAAAATCATATGTTCCCATTGAGCTGATAAAGACCCATCATCAGTATATGCAGTCCACTCATTATCAGCATCTATGTATAAATCATATCCACCTTCATTTATCATAGGTTCTATAGTAAATATCATTCCAGGAGCTAATACCATTCCTTCTCCTTTTGATCCATAGTGGAACACAAATGGATCTTCGTGGAAACTTAATCCAATACCATGACCACCAAAGTCCCTAACAACTGAGTATCCATTTTTTCAGCATGCTGTTGGATAGCAAACCCTATATCTCCAATATTCCCCCATGGCTTTACAGCCTCAATTCCTTTTTCTAAACATTCTTTTGTAACTTCAACTAATTTCTTAGCTTTTTCACTCACATTTCCAATCATAAACATTCTTGATGCATCTGAAAAATATCCATTGTATATAGTTGATACATCTACATTTATTATATCTCCATCTTTTAATACAACATCTTCACTAGGTATCCCATGGCAAATTTCAGAATTTATAGATGTACAAACACTTTTTGGAAAACCTCCATATCCTAGAGGAGCTGGAATAGCACCTTGAGATACTGTATATTCATGTACTATTTTATTTATATCTTCAGTAGTCATACCTGCTTTAATTTTTTCTCCTACTAAATCTAATACTTCGTTATTTATTCTTGCGCTTTCTTTTATTTTTCTATTTGATCTTTATTTTTTATAATATCATGTGTTGGAACTTCATTTCCTGCTCTTTTTAAATCTTCTAGTTTAATATCAAATTCCATGTGACATTTTTTATATTTTTTGCCACTTTTGCACCAACACTCATCATTTCTATTTAAATTCATTAAATCATCTCCTTACTTATTCTATATTAAATTATACTACGTCATGTTAATAAATGCTAATAAATTTAAAAAAGAGACCTCCATATAGCTTTACCAAACTAACTATGGAATATCTCTTTTTACTATCATTTATAAAATTTTTATTATATCAGGTTTTATATTTATTTCAGCTTTGTTTTTTTCTTTGTAATAATCTTTATATATTATAGCTATAGTGCATACAATACAAGAAAATGTTATTTCATACAATAAACTAGGTTGATTTATTGCTATAGACATATAAAATCCAATTAATAATCCTAATAAAGCAAATAATATAGGCTGAATATACAATATATAAATTAATTTAAAAGATATTATGTTATTAAACTCTATGCAAACACATTGACCTGACTTAGCACCTATATAATTATTTGCAGTTATTATATTATCTTTATTTCCTTGATAATTTATAATATTTAAGTGTTTTTTGCTAGGTTCAAGTTTCACTTTAGCACTATTTTCATTTGAGTATACAACTGTTCCTATTCTCTGCTTTTTCATAAAAACTCCCCCATTTTCTACCTAGTGCTTTTCATTTATTATAATTTATGATTTATTAGCCTATGTTGTTACTTAATAAAAAAAAATAGCGTATAAAATACGCTATTTTTTATTTTTCTTTTAAAATCACTTTATTAACTAAAAGTATTAAAAGAGGTATAATTATATATAACATTGTTGTTGCTGCTGAAACTACACCTGAGTCATTTACAAGAAATGTTATTACAGCTCCTGCTCCAATTGATATTAAAGCTTTTTTTATGTAGCTATCTTTGCTCATAATATCTTTAAATTCTTTTTTGCAAGAAATTTTACTTATTATTAATCCTGCAATTCCTATATATATTATATATACCCATGAACTAGTTTGCATAAGTTTCATATTCATAGAAATTTTTCTTCCAAAAGTCTCTATTATAGCTGCTGGTCCGTCAACTAATATTTGGTTAATAAACAGTGCTAAATGCGATTCTGATCCACTAATCATATCTATAGCCGCAAATCCGAAAACTACAAGTCCAACTGCAATAAACACAAATATAATTTTTCTAATATCTAATTTTATATTAAATACAAGCAGTGTAAATAATATTAATGCTAGTGTTGCAGATATAGCAGATCCTACATTCGCTCCCATTGTTGGAGTTGAGCTTATAAACACAATTACAACAGATATGATCGGAACAAATATTTTTTTAATTTTTTATCCATTATTAAAACAGTCATAGCTACTATTGAAGATCCTATTACAATCCCTTCGTATTCATTTCCTATGCCATAGTACCTTGCACCTACTATTGGATTGTATGACATTACACTATTTTGCATTAAATATGTCCCCAACACAGCATCAATTAAAATAACTAAAATAGTTAATGTTGCATAAAATCCTATTTGCTTAAAATCTGTTTTAAATACTAACTTTCCTATGCCATAAATAATTATCCCCATTAAACCTATGGATGTATATATACCTATCTTAGAATTTAAATTTAAAATAGGTCCCAGTAAAAATGCTGCTGGCATTATTATTCCAAACTTGTTCAACTCTTTAAATACATAAAATACTTTATCTATTTTCATTGAAAGTTTATTTTTTATTTTCTTTCTAAAAGTTAATAACATAATAGTTAAAATCAGTATTATAGATACAAAGTTTACAAAAAACTGAATTATCCCACTTCTCACACTAGCCATATTTACAATTTTTGAGTATTCACTCCTTATAAAATCTACATTTTTATCATTTTTTATATTTTCTAATTTTCTGCCTACCATTTTTTCTGATGTCAAATTGTAGTCTGAAAGTATACTTGCTCCAATATCTGAATTTCCTATTATTCCGTCTCTTCTAGTTGTTGCTGATGTTAATAATCCTTTACTATTTCCGTCGAATTTAATAACAGGCGATAACCTTCTTTGATTTTTATAGTCTATATCTTTTGGAAATGCACTTATTATATATACTTTATCATTTTCTCCAATAAGTTTAAAAACTTCTTTTAGATATGAATCTATATTTTTATGTATTTGTTCTTCCATATCTTGATAAGTTTTTTCATTCAAATACTTTTTATATAAATCTAATCTATATGTATCCCCTAATTCTACAAACAATGTATCACTTTCATTGTAATACTTTTTTGTTTCTCTTTTTAGCTTTTCATAATCTGTACTTATACCAAAAGGCATCTTATCATCTTTTATATTTATATTGTCTACATTACCGCTAGCTACTCTACCATAGTTATCCATTGCCATTGCAGCAATATTTCTATTTAATTCCTCTGGTTTTGTTCCTATATCAGCATTTCCTAGCACAGATACTCTTAATTTATTATCGCTTAGGGCTTGCCCTAATTCCCCTAATGTAGATCCATATTTACCTTTCTCTAAATTGTCATTTATAGATAAATTAATATTAACATCATTTATACCTTTTGCCTTTTTTCCTGTAGCACTTTCATAAATTACACTGTTGTCTTTATCCATATTTTTAAATCCTGAAAAATCGGTATTATATGTATTTACTCTTCCTCCAGCTCCAATACTTGCATAAGCTCTATTGTCATCTGTACCTTGATCTCCTCTTATGTTCATCAATCCAATATACCCACGATTTTCTAATTCTTTTTTTATAGTAGATATTTCTAAAAAGTCAGAGAAATTACTTCTATTCAAATTTATAACAATAGTTTTATGTTTACTATCAGCAAATATATTAGTAGGGATAATACATGCTAACATAATAATCATTGAAAATAATTTTTTTATTTTACAATTCAATCTTTTCACCTCCAAAATATATAATTTAATTATAAAGTATATTTTGCCTTTAAACTATAATATTCTTTAAATAATTTTTTATAATATGTTAACTTTATGTAAATATTTCATAAAGTTTTTTGACACAAAAAATAACGTACAAAGTACGCTATTTTTTACGCTTAAGGAAACTATCTTTCTTTAAATATAACTTTATTAATTAAAACTATTAAAAATGGTATAATTATATATAACATTGTTGTTGCTGCTGAAACTACACCTGAGTCATTTACAATGAATGTTACTATAGCTCCTGCCCCAATTGATACTATAGCCTTTTTTCCATAACTTTCACTTTTCATCATTTCTGTAAAGTCTTTTTTATAAAAAATGCTAGTTACTATTAAACCTATAATACCTACATATATTATATATACCCATGAACTTGTTTGCATAAGTTGTATATTCATAGAAATTTTTCGTCCAAATGTTTCTAAAATTGCCGTTGGTCCATTTGCTAAAATTTGATTGATAAATAATGATAAATGTGATTCCGATCCACTTAACATATCTATAGTTGCAAATCCTAATACAACCAATCCAGCTCCAAATAAAATTAAAATGGCTTTCTTAAAATCTATTTTCACATTAAATACAAGCATTGTAAATAATATTAATGCTACACTTTCTGAAATAGCAGATCCAACATTTGCCCCCATTGTTGGAGACGCACTAATAAATAAAATTATTAGTGATAATATTGGAACAATTAATTTAGGTAACTTTTTATTTATAATTAAAATAGACATTGACGCTATTGAAGATCCTATGATTATACCTTGATATTCATTTCCTATTCCATAGTATCTAGCCCCTACTATTGCATCATATGACATTATACTATTTTTCATTAAGTATGAACCTAATAACGCATCTACTATTATAACAAAAATTGATAAAGTTGCATAAAATCCAATTTGTTTATTATCTGATTTAAATATTAATTTTGAAATAAAGTATATAACCAGAGTAAGTGTAAATATAGATAAATAAATGCCTAACTTTGTATTGAAATTAAACATAGGCGCTAATAAAAATGCTATTGGCATTATTAATCCAAATTTACTTAACTCTCTCAAAACACTAAATACTTTTTTTATACTTTTTTTATATTTACTTTCTAATTTTTTTCTAAATAATAGAAATACTATACTTAATCCTAAAACTATATATATCGAGTTTATAAAAAATTGAATTATACCACTTCTCACATCTGAAATATTAACAATTTTACTGTATTCTTTTTCGATAAAATTTATATTATCTTCATTTTTATACTCTCTAATGCTCTTCCTACCATATTATCCGATGTCAATTTATAATCTGCAAGTATTCCTGCACCTATATCTACGTTTCCTATTACACCATCTCTTCTAGTCGTTGCTGATGTTAATAGCCCTTTTCCAGATCCATCAAACTTTACTACAGGTGATAGTCTTCTTTTATTTTTATAATCTATATCCTTAGGAAATGCACTCATTATATATACTGTATCATTTTCGTCTACAATGCTAAATACTTCTTTTAAGTATTCATCTATCTCTTTATGAATTTTCTTTTCCATAGATTTGTACGTATTCTCATTTAGGTATGACTTATATAAATCTAGTCTATATGTGTCACCTAACTCTATAAATACTACGTCACTTTTATCATATTGCTTTTTAGTTTCAGTTTTTAACTTATCGTAATCTGTGCTTAATCCAAAAGGCATACTCTCATCAATTTTATTTATACTGTCTACATTACCACTATCTATTCTTCCATAGTTATCCATTGCCATTGCAGCAATATTTCTATTTAATTCCTCTGGTTTTGTTCCTATATCAGCATTTCCTAGTACTGATACACTTAAATTATTTTTATTTAAAGTTTGACCCAATTCACCTAATGTAGATCCATATTTTCCTTTATCTAAATTATCGTTTATAGATAAATTAATATCTGTATCATTAACACCTTTTGCCTTTTTGCCTGTAGCACTTTCATATGTAATTTTGTTGTCTTTATCTACATCTTTAAAACCTCTAAAATCAGTACTATATGTATTTACTCTTCCTCCAGCTCCAATACTTGCATATGACCTATTATCCCCCGTTCCTTGGTCACCTCTTACATTCATCAATGCTATGTATCCTCTATTTTCTAATTGTTTTTTTAACGTAGGAATTTCTAGGAAATCTACAAAATTACTTCTGTTCATATTTATAACAATAGTTTTATGATTGCTATTTGCAAATGCATTTATAGGTGTAATACATATTAGCATTATAAGCACTAAAACTAAAGATGTTACTTTTTTCTTCACTTCTCCACCTCCAAATTTATCTAAATTAATTATAAAATATATTTAAGTTTTACACTATAGTATTACCTTAAATAATAAAAAATTCTACGCAGAATTCACTTTAAAATTACGATAGGGAGATATTTTCCTTGAAAATATCTCCCTATCACCTAATATCTATAAAACTCTCTTTGCTTTAACATACGTATTTTGCCAATATGATGAATTTATATTAGTAGTTTTTACTACATCTCCTGGTTTAGGTGCATGTATCATCTGTCCACTTCCTATATATATACCTACATGATTAACTCCTCCACTACCATCAGTACTTGAGAAAATTAAATCTCCAGGTTGTAATTGAGATTGGCTTACAGTAGTTCCTACATTAGCTTGTTCTCTTGATGTTCTTGGCATTTTTTTGCCATGTTGTCCATATACATAATATACTAATCCAGAACAGTCAAAACTATTAGGTCCTTCAGCTCCCCATACATAAGGCTTTCCAAGTTGAGCTTTAGCTGTATTTATTATAGCCTGAGCATTACTAGTTTCAGATGATCCACCACCTGAGCCTTCTGAACCTCCTGAACCTTCTCCACCTTTACTTATATAATCACTACTTGCCCATCCTACTTGTCCATTTGATAATTTTACTTTATACCATCCATTTGAGCTACTTAATATATCTACAGTATTTCCTCTGTATGCTTTTCCTACTATTGAATTGCTTGTAGATGGTCCACTTCTTATGTTTAATGCACTTGCTGTTACTGTTCCTTTACCTGTTGATGGAGTTTCTGTTGACCCTCCTCCATTATTAGATCCGTTATCTGAGCCTCCAGATGTGTTTATGTAATCACCACTTGCCCATCCTACTTGTCCATTTGATAATTTTACTTTATACCATCCATTTGAGCTACTTAATATGTCTACAGTATTTCCTCTGTATGCTTTTCCTACTATTGAATTGCTTGTAGATGGTCCACTTCTTATGTTTAATGCACTTGCTGTTACTGTTCCTTTACCTGTTGATGGAGTTTCTGTTGATCCTCCTCCATTATTAGAACCTCCAGATGTGCTTATATAATCTCCACTTGCCCATCCTATTTGCCCATTTTGAGTTTTTATTTTATGCCATCCATTTGAACTTTCTAATATAGTTACACTTTGACCTTTGTAAACCATAGTCACCTTCCCGTAACTTGTAGATGGTCCACTTCTTACATTTAATGCGCTTGCTGTTATTGTTCCTGTTTTTCCACTTGATGGAGCTTCTGAACTTGAATCTCCAGATACGTTTATATATTTTCCGCTTCCCCAACCTATTTTTCCATTTGAAAGCTTAACTTTGTACCATCCATTTGATGTTTCTAATATTTGTAATTTATCGCCTTTATAAGCATACCCCACTACTGAGTTACTTGTTGATGGCCCACTTCTTATATTTAATGCACTTGCTGTTACTGTTCCTGTTTTAGCATTAGCAAATACAGCAGTTCCTGATAGCACTATACCTAAAGATGTTACCGATATAGCTGTTGCAATTTTTCTATCAATCATACTTAATCTCCCTTCTTTTTATAAAATTAAAGCAAAACAAATTTTCTAAATTTGTATTTTTTTTGTAACCTTTTGATCATATTTTATGTCCAAAATTTTACTTCTATATATATATTATCGGTTCAATATGAATTTTCTGTGAAATTATATATATTTTTCTACATTTACTTTAAATTTCCTATTATATTTTATATTATAACTTATTTTATACATATTTTAACATATATATTAAATTTTATATAAAAAAATAACAAGATTAGATAAAAAACCCAATCTTGTTATTTTTTACGCTCTAACTGTATCTATATTTTTTAATTCTTTAGGCATAACATTCCATATATAAACCGACAATCCAAAATCTAACATACTGTGAATTATAGTTCCTACCCCCACTAATAATAAAACAGATGTTAAAAAACCTTGTTCGTAATATCCTTGCGATAAGCTTGACCCAAAATAAAACGGAATAACTACCAATACTTCACCTATTGCATGTAAGATCCCCATAATCAATGAAAATCCCATTGACGACTTTATACTAGATATAACATTTTTGTTTTTCTTTAAATAAAGAGATCCAAAACTTACAAATACTAAATGGCTAAATGCTCTAGCTACTACAACTATTGGAAATCCTCCTAATAAAAATCCTACTGTTGTTCCAAATGTAACAAATAATGCAGTGCTTGGTGAAATAAACATGGCTATAAATATAGCAACATGACTAGCTAATGTAAATGATGCAGGTTCTAAAATTAGCTTAATTGGAGAAAACATAGGTATTATAATTCCTAAAGCACATAATAAAGCTGACATAACAACAGCTTTTGTGTTGATTTTACTATTCATAAAAATCCCCCTATACATATGTAATTATAGGTGTCTTTACACCTGTCATTATAAGTGTATAGTCATATCATTTTTTTGTCAACTCTATAATAGATAATCTTTTTCCTTTAATGCTTTTATTACACAATCTAAAACTTCCTCATTTTCACATTTTATAGTATGAAGATGTACTCCATCAGTCAATTGTGATAATGGATTAGTTGCATCTTCTCCTAATTTTTTCATAAATTCTCTTATATCTCGTCTAGATGATACATGTAAATTGCCAGTTAACTGCCCATATACACTATGTTCCACTATAACATTTAAAACAGTTGCCCCTTCATCTACAATTATATTCAATTCATCTTCAATAAATTCTTTAGAATGTTTACATGCTATTGTCTTTACTAAACTACTTTCACATACTTCTTCATTTAGTATATATCCCTTAGGAGTTGATACAATATTTATACCTGTCGCTCTTATTAATGCAACGTCAGAAACTATAAGTTGTCTACTTACATCTAAAATTTTAGACAAATAAGAACCACTAACTGGTTTTGATGAACTTTTCAAAATTTCTATGATTTTTTCTCTTCTTTCATTACCACTCATAACAAACTCTCCTTTTTTATATTCCTGTAATATATTATAACTTACTATATAAAATAAAAATCCCTGATATTTATCATATAAGGGATTTTTTATTCATCAACTAATTTTTTAATTACATCATTTATATAGCTTTTATCTTTTTTATCATATAGCTTCTTATTAAAGGTTCTATATCTCTTTTTATTACCTGATTATACCAACTGTCCACTATATATTCATCAACTTTACTAGATATCATAAAATAACTTTGTCCTATCTTATAATTTTTGCCTAAATCTTCATCTTCCTCTATTATTTTATTCAATTTGCTCATATTGCAGACTACCTGATCTGCCATCTCTACTCCTAGACATTCTCCAAGATAGTTTCTAAAGTCTATATTTTCAAAAACAGGTTCTATATCTATAAATCCAAATCTTCTTCTCAATGGATAGCCTATGTCTTTTAAATTTTTATCAGCCGTATTTAACGTTCCTATTATATAAACATTGTCTGGAATATAAAAACTCTCATCACTATCGCTATAAATAAGTTTGATAGAATTTTCTTTTCCCCTTTTGTTATTTTCGATTATAGAACTTATTTCTCCAAATATTTTATTGACGTCAACTCGGTTTATTTCATCTATTATAAAGTAATGCTTATGCTCTGGATAAGATTGCGCTTTTTTTATAAAATCATAAAACACTCCATTTTTTATATAATCTTCTCCATTTTTACCCTTTCTATATCCTCTTACAAATTCTTCATAGGTATAATTTTCATGAAACTGAATCATTTCTATGTTTGAATTATCTCTGTTTCCTTGATGAAAATAGCAAATTCGCTTTGCTATAAACGTTTTTCCAACACCTGAAGGTCCTTGCAATATTATATTTTTTTTAAAGTCTAAATTGAAAATTATATCATCTAAAACTTCTTCTTCCATAAAAACTTCTCTTAATAATTCTGTTTTGTATATCCAAAATTTCCTGCAAAGTTGAATATTGCATCTACATATTTTTCTACTATTTTTTCTATTGCCGATTTAAACTTTAGAAATGCATGAAGATATAATTTTCTATACTCCATAAGTTCATTGAAATTATCAACATCTATTTCAAATCCCATTCTAACCCAATCTTTGTTTTGCTTTCTTTCACTTATACCAAGTTCATATCCTACTTTTCTTGATATGAATTCATTTTTTTCATAGTAAATATCTTTTAAAAATTGAGCCCCTTCTGCATCTCTTGACTCTATATATAATCCTAACTGTTCTTCTTTCCTAAAATATTTAAATACATAATATATGGGTTGCCCTAATATTTTACCACTAGAAAAGTAATCTCTTTGCTGGCTATAACTTACATCTACATCTGCTTTATTTTCTATATCTATAGATAGTTTTGTTAAGAAATCTATAACTATATCCCTAGCCATCATAATCACTCCCCTTTCCCATATATTATACCTTAGTAAAATATATGAGCTAGATTTGATTAATATGATTGTGATTTAATATTAATCCTGCTAATTACATTTGTATTTCTTTTATATTATAATAATTATAAATAAATTTTACTATTGGAGGAATTATGCTTACAATTTTATTTCTTTGTCTTGGTGGTTTTCTAGCTGCTTTTGTTGATTCAATAGCAGGTGGTGGTGGCTTAATAAGTATGCCTATTTTATTAATGGCAGGTCTTCCGGCTCATCTAGCACTTGGAACCAACAAATTTGCAGGTGCTTTTGGTTGTTTTTCTAGTGCATATAAGTATTCAAATTCAGGTAAAACTAATGTTGAGTTATTAAAAAAATTGATTCCGTTTACAATTTTAGGATGTTTCCTAGGTGTTAAATGTGTTTTATCTATAAGTGAAAATATATTAAATGTTTTAGTTTTCCTTATGATACTGATAGTTGCAATATATACATATTTAAAGAAAGACTTAGGTAAAGAGGATAAATTCGAAAGTCTTAGCAATGAAAACATAAAAAAGGTATGTTTATGGCTTTTACCTTAGGTTTTTATGATGGTTTTTTTGGACCTGGCACAGGTACATTTTTAACATTTGCATTTATAAAAATTTATGGTTTTGATTTTTTACATGCATCTGCAAATACTAAAATTTTAAATTTTACAAGTAATTTGACAGCACTTATATTATTTATGTTTAGTGGTCAAATTCTTTACAAAGTAGCAATTTTTTATGCTATTTCTATGGTAATAGGAGGATATATAGGAGCTAAAGTTGCTATAAGCAAAGGATCTCAACTAATAAAGCCAATTTTTTTATTTATGGCTTTAGGTGTTGCTATAAAACTTCTTTACCAAGCATTTTAATAAATAAAAGCTGTACAGATTTTAGTCTATACAGCTTTTATTTATTATTTTACTTCAATTATATATACTTGAGTTTGTGGAGGTATACTCATAGTCATTACATTAGAATGAAAAGCTACGATTTTATCACCTATCTCCAAATCATCTATACTTATTTCATTATATTCACAATCAAGAATTAATGTTTGATCACTATAAATAAGCTTAGTGAAAGTATATATATCCTTTGGATTTGTAGCTATTGTTATAAACTTATATGGCTGGCCCTTAATATCGTTTATATCAACTATATTTCCAAATTTATAATTTGCATACTTCATAAAAATTCCTCCTAACAAAGGTTTCACAAATTATTATCTTATATATATTATGATTTATATTGAAAATGTGTTAATATAGCATATTAAAAAAGTACAATGCAAATGCATTGTACTTTTTAATATGTTCCCTTTTTTCTATTTTATCATATAATTTTTCATCTTTAGTTTTAGTTGAGCCTGAGTTTCTAGCTCCTATTTTTTACCATCTACTATTCCAATTTCAGATCCGTGTTCAAATAAAACTTTTCTTTTTTCTGCATTAGTCTTTGGTCTATCTTTATGTCTATTTTTATTATTTTTCATGATAAAATCCTCCTCGATGATAAGTGTATTTCATATTTAATTTAACCAAAAACTTAGTTCATATTCTGATTGTATGAAATTTCTTGATTTTCAATAATCTTTATCATGCTCATATTATTTTTTCATCAACTTCAAACCCATACTTTCTGTAAATCTTATTTAAAGATTCTTGTGTTATTATACTTTTAGAAGGTATTGCCACACCTTCGATTTTATTTATATAATTAAATTTGTAGTCTTCAAAATAATGATTGTATAAGTCTAATTTTGTATTTATTTTTTTACTATATCATCTAAATTTTCTAATATTATCTTCCCATATCCATGGTTTGGTTTTCCAGATGTAAATTCCTTTATATATAAAACTCCACCATCTTCTAAGTTGTAATAACTACAATCCATATAAGTATCTTTAGCATCCCCCACAAATACTCTTATATCTATAGGCATAAAAATTTCCATATCATTTTTACTTAATTTTATTGTCAAGCAAACTATTCGGTTTAATTTGTCATTGTTGACTTCAAGTATTATATCCTCTTCTGTTTTTAAATATCTTTTTAACTTTTTGATAAGTTTTACATAATAATTATAAGTAGTAATAATTTGTTTATTTTCTTTATTTATTTCTTTTGTGGATATAGTCTTATTTATTCTTTTTTATAGATTTAACATCTTTAGATCTTAAATTAAATTTCATTTCATCTATCTTATGCAATAAATCTTCCATAACCCCTCCACATATAAAACTTCTTTATTAGTTTTTATATGTGGAAAGTTATACTTTATTACTATATTTTCTATATCTTTTAATCCTAATATATTAAAACATATAAACTATTATAA
>NZ_JAIXHU010000054.1:0-16058 GCF_025671395.1 Paraclostridium sp. AKS73
TTCTGGTAGTAGGTGAGGCTGTAATAATTATAATAAGTCATTTATTTTTATTTATTTTTTTATGTGTATCAAAAGCTATTCTAGCAAGTCCTGCCATAGCTTCTCCCTGGCTGCCTGTAGTTATTATAGTTATTTCATCATTATTATAGTTTTCCATTTCATCAATACTTATTTTATAGCCATCAGGGATATTTAAATATCCAAGCTCTATAGCCACAGCTGATACATTTTCCATACTGCGCCCGCTAAATACAACTCTTCTATTATTAGCTACAGATGCATTAACAATTTGTTGCATTCTATGTATATTAGATGCAAATGTTGCAACTATTATCCTACCTTTTTTACCATTAAAGATTCTGTCTAATGTTTCTCCTATAGTTTTTTCAGATAACGAATGTCCTTTCCTTTCTACATTTGTACTATCAGCTAATAACAGTAACACGCCTTTCTTACCTATTTTAGATATACTCTCTAAATCCATTCTTCTACCATCTATAGGAGTATAATCAACTTTAAAGTCTCCAGTATGAAGTATAACTCCTATTGGTGAATGTATGCAAATAGCACATGCATCTGCAATACTATGAGTTACACTTATAAATTCAATTTTAAAATATTCTAACTGAATTAGCTGTTTATCTTCTACTGAATTTAAAGTGCATATATCTAATATATTATGCTCTCTTAACTTATTTTCAATTAGACCTATAGTTAACTTAGTTCCGTATACAGGCATATTTATTTGCTTTAATATGTATGGAATAGCCCCAATATGATCTTCATGCCCATGGGTAACAAACATTCCTTTAACCTTATCTTTATTTTCTATTAAATAAGATATATCTGGAATTAATAGATCTACACCATACATATCTTCATCTGGAAATGATAATCCTCCATCTATAATAATTATTTCATCTTTATACTCTATCACCGTTATATTTTTTCCTATTTCTCCAAGCCCACCTAATGGAATAACTTTTAATTTATCTATATTTGATTTTATTGAACTCTCCATTTAATAACACCTCTCTAATTTTTTTATTCCCTTTCTACTTATTATGTATATTTTTCACATCTATTAGTCTCTTCTTTTATAAATATTGTGATAGTATTTATAATTTATTTAATTTAAAACTGTTGACAGAGTTATAACTTTATTGTATTATTAATTTGTAGTTAATAATAGTAATGATTACTACTTTTAATTTTAAGGAGGAATATATAATGAAAAAATTTGTTTGTACAGTGTGTGGATATATACATGAGGGAGAAACTGCTCCAGAAATCTGTCCAGTTTGTAAAGTTGGAGCTGATAAATTTAATGAAATGTCAGGAGAAATGGTTTGGGCTGACGAGCATAGAATAGGTGTTGCTAAAGGTATAGATGCTGAAATAGTTGAAGGTTTAAGAGCTAACTTCGTTGGAGAATGTACAGAAGTTGGTATGTATTTAGCTATGAGCCGTCAAGCTGATAGAGAAGGTTTCCCAGAGGTAGCTGAAGCTTATAAAAGAATAGCATTTGAAGAAGCTGAGCATGCAGCTAAATTTGCTGAATTATTAGGAGAAGTTGTTGTTGCTGATACTCAAGCTAACTTAAAAGCTAGAGTGGAAGCTGAATACGGTGCAACTGAAGGAAAATTAAAAATAGCTAAAAGAGCTAAAGAATTAGGACTTGATGCTATACATGATACAGTTCATGAAATGTGTAAAGATGAAGCTAGACATGGTAAAGCATTCTTAGGCCTACTAGAAAGACATTTTACTAAATAATATTTTATTGCCATTTCTCAATTCACATAATCCTAGAGTAGCTTAATTATTAGGCTACTCTATTTTATTATTTTTAATTTTAGTTTATAATATAATTTGATTATAAATTAACTTTTAGGGTATATTTATGATAAAAACAATGATAAGCAGGTGGTATTTTGAAATTTTCAAAACAAAGAGAACTTATACTAAACGCCGTTAAGGACAACACTGTTCATCCTACTGCAGATTTTATATATGATTATCTAAAGAAGGATAATCCAAACTTAAGTTTAGGTACTGTTTATAGAAACTTATCTCAACTTGTAAGTCACGGCTATATTCAAAAAGTTAGTATGCCTGGTCTTCCTGATAGATTTGATGCTAATGTAATAGAGCATAACCATATGATTTGCGACGTTTGTGGAAACATACAAGACATTCATTCAGATATATTAAAGAATATTCCTTCAGCTATTTCTAACGAACTCAATATAGAAATTACATCTTGTACTGTTATACTTCATGGGATTTGTAAAAATTGTAAATAAGGTCATATAATAAGAGGCACTGTATAGTGCCTTATTATATTTTACAATCCAATCATTTTATTATATAATGAATTGTCGTAGTTTTTATAAATATATTCACATATATAGAAGGAGGTTTTTATGGGTATTAAAATAATTACAGATAGTACATCTTACATACCTGCCGAATACATAGAAAAATTTGATATACAAGTAGTCTCTCTTAATGTTTTTATGGATAATGAAAGTTTCCGTGAATTGGACTTAGATAATAAAACTTTCTATACTAAAATGGATGCTTTATCTGAGATACCTAAATCATCTCAACCAGTTCCAGATGAAATGCTAAATAGCTTTAAAAATATAGTAGAAAATGGTGACTCTATTTTAGGAATTTTTCTATCTTCTAATATGAGTGGGACCTATTCTAGCGCTAACTTAATAAAAAATATGATTTTAGAAGATTATCCTAATGCAGATATTAATATAATAGATTCAAAAACAAACTGTATGCAAATGGGATTTGCAGTTATTGAAGCTGCACGTTTGGCCATTGATGGTAAATCTATGGATGAAGTTATAGATCGAACAAATAAAGTTTTATCTAATAGTAAATTTTTATTCTCCCCTGATACTCTAGATTATTTGAAAAAAGGAGGCAGAATAGGAAGTGCCTCAGCGCTTTTAGGATCTATATTGCAAATAAAACCTATTTTAACAGTTACAGATGGTACAACTTCTGTTTTTACAAAAGTAAGGACTAGAAAAAAAGCTATAGATAAACTAGTCTCTACATTTTTTGAAGAAATTGATAAAAAAGGTCTTGGAGATGTAATTGTACATCATAT
Organism: Paraclostridium sp. AKS73; assembly: GCF_025671395.1. Lineage (NCBI taxonomy): Bacteria > Bacillati > Bacillota > Clostridia > Peptostreptococcales > Peptostreptococcaceae > Paraclostridium > Paraclostridium sp. AKS73. Next base: position 3,134 of record NZ_JAIXHU010000054.1, read on the forward strand.
AAATTGCGAAGATGAAGGTATTCAACTTGCTAGTTATTTAGAAAAAATTAAATACTACTGTCAAAATCCAGTCTATCGGACCTGTGATCGGTCTTCATGTTGGCCCTGGAAGTATTGGTATAGCTTTTTACACAAACATAGACTAAAAAATAAAAGCCTTAGGAAAATTTCTAAGGCTTTTTATATATTATCTTTATTTATATATTGTCATCAACTAAGTTTTCAGATATATATGCAGCAACATATAATCCGTACATTAATACTAATAAAACTGAAGTTATTAAAACTATAGTCATATCCTATCACTTCCTTCTTAACTCTAATTGTAGTTTTTCAATGTGAAATCTATATGATTTTGATATGTTTTTTGAATTAATTATTTTTGCTAAATTAAAACTACATATTATTCATTTGAATTTTTATACATATAATTATTATTTACCTTATATATGTTATATCATTAACTAAGATTTTCACAGTTACATTATTGTAATGTTTTTCTATTTAATAATTTAAAAATCATATATGTAATATGTCTTACAAATTTTGATATATTTTTAATCTTTCCAATATTCCTTCATTTTCTTCAAAAAATTAATCAAATTGTTTATTCTTACTAAAGTTTCTAGACTTATCGTATGTTCTATTTTTTCCGTTTCTTCATGCAAGTATTCATCTAATCCGATTAATTTTAAAAATTCGTATATAGTATTATGTCTTTCTAAAAATTTTTTTCCCATATCTGCACCTAAATCGCTTAAATTTATTGATCCATAAAGTTCATGTGTTAATAATTTTTTTTGCTGTAATTTTCTTACCATATTACTTACAGATGATGGTTTTATATTTAAAGCTTTTGATAAGTCTTTTATTTTTACACTTTCATTTTCACTTTGTAATCTATAAATCATTTCAATATAGTCTTCTTCATTAGGACTTAGACTATTATCTTTCATATATTCTTTAAATGTATAAAACTGATTAAGATCCCTCAAACTTTCTCCTCCTAAATCCAATCTCATATCTACTATATTAGATTTTCATGTAATATATTCTAAATTAATGTAACATCATCATAAAATTTTTCATAATATTTATTGTAAGAAATTTAGCTTAAGCTAAAATCTTTTCTTACTTTATTAAAATGGAGGTATTTTTATGGTAAAGCTTACTGATGTAGATATTTATAGCACCGTTAAGGTAGAAGGACTTTTATCAGAAGGTTACCTAAGAGAGCGAATGTTAGCGCTTGGTTTAACTAATGGTGCTTTAATAGATGTCGTTAGACGTGGTCCTAAAGATAATTTAACTGTATATAATATACGAGGTGCTATGATTGCACTTAGAAAAGAAGAAGGTCAAAAAATTTTAGTTTCATATATATAAACCTTAAATTTAAGGGGGGAGAAAATTATGGGGTTAACTTATAATTCAACTAAGATAAAATCATTAAAAGATATGTTTAACATAGACAAAAAGATAATCAATATATAATAGCTCTTGCTGGAAATCCTAATACCGGAAAAAGCACTGTTTTTAATTATTTAACTGGACTTAAGCAACATACTGGAAATTGGCCGGGAAAAACAGTATGTACAGCTAGAGGTGATTTTAAGTATAATTCAAAAGATTTTGCTTTGATTGATTTACCAGGTACTTATTCATTATTTGCAGCATCCCAAGAAGAAATAGTAGCCCGTGATTTCGCTTGCTTTGGAAATCCAGATGCAGTTATAGTTGTGGCTGATGCCACTTCATTAGAACGTAATTTAAATTTAGCCTTTCAAATAATGGAACTTACCGATAATGTTATACTTTGTATAAACCTAGTTGACGAAGCAAGAAAAAAAGGTATTTTTATAAATAAAGAAATTATAGAAAGTCAACTTGGAATTCCTGTTGTTTTAACATCAGCTAGAAGCGGCGAAGGTATGGATAATTTACTCAAAACTTTAGACTCTGTCGTAACCAACTCTTATCACTATAATAATAAAATAATAAAATATGATGAAAATATAGAAAATCTATTGAAAATTATAGAAAGTGATTTATCCTCAAGTATACCTTATATAAAATCTAGGTGGCTAGGGCTTAGATTAATTGATGGAGATATCAGTATATATGACTCTATGAATAATTATATAAGTGGAGACTATAAAACTGAGATCGATAAAATTAAATCAAAATTACCAGATGATATTAATAAAACTTCAATTAGAGACTCTATGAGTATGACTATGTATGGATATGCAAAAAATCTTTATGATAAAAGTGTTATCATAAAAAATAAAAGTAAATTCCATAGAGATGAAAAATTGATAAAATAATTACCTCTAAAATATTTGGATTACCTCTAATGCTTTTAATGCTTTGTGTAATTCTTTGGATTACTATTGAAGGTGCCAATGTTCCATCAAATCTTCTATCTAATTTATTATTCAAACTTGAACCTATTTTGTATAGTATTTTATCATCTATTCAGTGTCCTTTGTGGTTAAATGAAATGATTAGTTTTGGAATGTACAGAACTCTTGCATGGGTTATTTCCGTTATGCTTCCTCCTATGGCAATATTTTTTCCACTATTCACTCTACTTGAAGATTTTGGTTATTTGCCTAGAGTGGCCTTCAATCTAGATCATATGTTTAAAAAAGCTTGCTGCCATGGTAAACAATGTTTAACTATGTGTATGGGCTTTGGATGTAATGCAGCTGGTGTTATAGGGTGTAGAATTATAGATTCTCCTAGAGAAAGATTAATTGCTATACTTACAAATAATTTTGTCCCTTGTAATGGACGTTTCCCTACATTAATAGCTATAGCTACAATTTTTTTCACATATTTTATCAAAAACTCTTTTGTAAGTAGCACTATTGTTGCTCTTTGTATAGCACTTTGTATAATATTTGGAATTGTAATTACTTTATTAGTTTCTTATATTTTATCTAAAACACTATTAAAAGGGGTTCCTTCAACTTTTACATTAGAACTTCCACCTTACAGAACACCTAAAATAGGTAGAGTTATATATACATCTATAATAGATAGAACTATTTTCGTATTAGGTAGAGCGGTAGTAGTTGCAATACCTGCAGGTCTTATTACATGGGTATTTGCAAATATTTATATAGGTGATATGAGTGTATTATCACACGTAGCAAGCTTTTTAGATCCAATCGCAAGCTTCATTGGACTTGATGGGTTTATATTACTTGCATTCATTTTAGGATTTCCAGCAAACGAGATTGTAATACCAATACTATTAATGTCTTATTTATCAACAGGTTCCATGATTGAATTTGATAGTTTAAATGCACTTGGAGAGGTTTTGAAAGATAATGGCTGGACTTATTTAACTGCCATAAATACAATGTTATTTAGCCTTTTACATTGGCCTTGTGCAACAACACTATGGACAATAAAAAAGGAAACACAAAGTCTTAAATGGACTGCAGTTGGATTTTTAATGCCTACTCTAGTTGCGTTTATAGTATGTTTTTCAACAACTTGTATATTTAATTTATTTGGCTTAGCTTAATTTAATTTATTAAAAAGACTGTTTCAAATTAATTTGAAACAGCCTTTTTATATATCAGCACAAACTATACCTATTATGCCAGGTCCTGTATGTGAGCATATACTTGAACTAACATTTTCAACTATTATATTACTTACATCGAATTCTTCTTCTATTTTTTCTTTAAATGAAATAATCTCAAGTTCATTATCTCCATAAGTAAGCATTACTCTTTTTTGCTTAAATCATTTCCTATATTTTCTTTTATTGTATTTATTATTTTATTTAAAACTTGCTTTTTTCCTCTTACTTGCCCTACAGGCTTTACAATACCTTCTTCTACAGAAAGGATCGGCTTTATATTTAACATATTTCCTATAGTTGCCTTTGCTAAAGACAGCCTTCCACCCTTTTGTAAATAATCTAATGTATCTACAGTAAAAAATATTTTTATACTTTTCTTAACTTCTTCTAGATGATTAATTATATTAGATACAGATTCTCCATTTTCAATCATTTCTGCTGCTGATAAAACAAAGCAAGAACTACCTATAGATAAATTTTTTGTATCAAATATATATACCTCTCCATCTAAATCATTTTTTGCCATAGTTGCGCTTTGTAATGTTCCTGATGCAGCTGATGAACCTCCTATATAAAGTATCTCTTTACCTTCACTTATATATTTTTTAAAAGTATCTAAAAATTGTATATATGTACATTGAGATGTTTTAGGCATATTTCCACTATTTCTTAACATCTTATAAAACTCTTCTTTGCTTAAATCAACTCCATCAATATACTCTTTATTATCAAATATAATAGTTAATGGAACTACATGTATATCATATTTATTTATCAATTCTTTAGGTATATCCGACAAACTGTCACATACCAATTTTATATTACTCATTTAAATTCCTCCAAAACTATAACTTTACAAATATAATACTTTCTTATATTATGCTTTAATATAATTATAAAGTATTATCACCTGGTATTAATTATAATAGCATATATATTTTTTTATTTCTACTATAATATTTTTCTAAATAAAAACTCCTTTTAACCAAAAGGAGGTTTTTTATATTTTTATTTTAGGCTTTCTCTCTTCTTTTTATCTAAATAGCTAACTGCGTTAAGTGCAGCTATTTGCCCTTGCCCTGCTGATTTTAAATATTGATATGGCTTACCTGCACAATCCCCACAAGCATAGCATCCTGGTATATTAGTTTCCATATTTATATTAACTTTTATATGTACTCCTTCAGTTTCTATTCCTGGTACTAAAGCCTTTGGAGAAGCACTATCTTTCATAACAAATACACCATCAACATCTAATTCTTGATTTCTAAGCTTCAATTTATTAACTAAATTATCACCTTGTATCTCAAGCGGAAAATCTTTTATAACATCTATATCTTCATTTAAATTAAGTTCATTTTTATGCATAGGTATAAAATATGTTTTAGCCGCAATTTCACTCAAGAAGTTTGCATCTTCTTCAGCCTCATGATTATAACCTATTACTGCAACATTTTTATCTCTATATAATGGTGCATCACAAGTTGCGCAATATCCTACACCTTTTCCTAAAAATTCTTCTTCACCTTTTATAGGCTTTCCATACTCAACACCTGTAGCTATTATAACAGTACTAGCTTCAACCATTTCATCTCCAGCCATTAATGTAAAGTACTCTCCCATAGCATATACATTATTTATTTTTAACTTAGTAATTTCAATATTCATATCTTCTAAGTGTTGTTTAAATTTATCCTTTAAATCATTTCCACTTATATCATAAAATCCTAAGTAATTATCTATTGATGGAGCTTTAACTAATTTAGCACTTAAATCATCATTCCAAATAAAATTACTTTTTTATTTCTTATCGTTCCATTTATCGCTGCAGATATTCCTGCTGGACCACTTCCTATTATAGCTATATCATATCTCATGAAATCCACCTTCTTTCAAATTGTTTACCCATTAAATATATGTAATTTAGGGTGCTAATATAACTTAGCACCCTAATAAGTCTAATCATTCAATAAATTTTATAAATGAGCTTCTACTTTAGCTTTTAAACTTTCTTTTGGCATAAACCCAACTAGTTTATCAACTACTTTACCATCTTTAAATATCATCATAGTTGGAACTGTTGATATTCCAAATTTTTGAGCTAACTCTAAGCTTTCATCTATATCAACCTTTACAAACTTAGCATTATTTAATTCTTCTGAAACACTTTCAAATACTGGAGCTAACATTTTACAAGGTCCACACCATGTTGCAAAAAAGTCTACAACTACAACACCTTGATTATCTTCTACTGCTCCTCTAAAATTCCCTGTATTTATTATTTTAGCCATAATATTTTCCTCCTAATATATTTATATATTTATTTTAATTTCTACTGTTTTATTCTTTATTATATTATATTTTATAAAGAACTTTTATTCTGTAACTTTATCACATTTCTGTAAATTAATTACTCTTATTAAGATATTCTAATTATACCCATACAATGTTTTCTAAATCAATTATTTTTTAGCTTTTTAGGTATAGTTATATTAAATTCTGTCCCCTCATTTAATTTAGAATAGACTTTAATATTTCCTTTTAAACTCTTTACAATCATACTTGCAATACTAAGACCTATTCCCGATCCATCAATTCCACTTTCTCTCACAGCATTACTTCTAAAAAATCTATCAAAAACTAAACTTATGTCTTTTTCATCAATTCCTATTCCACTATCTTTTATAGATATAGTACAGTTACTTTCTTTATTATTTACACTTATATCTATATTATCACCTTCATTTGTATATTTAAATGCATTATCTATAAAAATTATTAACAACTGTCTTAACTTGCATTTATCACTTACTACAAAAGGGTTATTCCCATTAAAGCTATAACTAAATTTCTTTCCATGTATATCTGAAATTTCCATATAATCATTACTAATATTTTTTATTAGTTCATATACATCAAATTTTTCTATATTTAACTTTGTTATACTTTCTTCTTTTGTTAAATCTAATAAATCATTTACCATTTTTTCAACCTTCTATTTTCTTTCATAGCATCTGCGATAGTTTCAATTTCATTACTTATAGAATTTCCAGGATTTTTTAATAAACTTTCTAGTTTGGATGAAATTATAGTTATAGGAGTTCTCAGTTCATGAGATGCATCTTGTATGAATTTCACTTGATTACTCCATGTTTTTTCAATTGGAATAAGTGCTTTTTTAGTTAAGTATAAAGCTATAAAATAAGTTGTTACTATAGCTAAAACTGTTCCTATAAAAAACACAACTAATAATTTATTTAAAAGTCCCATTTCAGAATCTATATTTCTTATAATTTGAATTGTATATCCATTTACATTGAATTTAAGTTCTCTAAATGTATATGAGTTATACTTATAAGTGTTAAACCCTAAGCCATTACTATTATTATATGGTGTAGAATCTTTAAAATAACCATTCGGAGTAAAGAATTTCACCTTGCTATCTTTGTATATATATACCATATTTTTAGGATCTAACAGTTTTGGAGTATAATATAAATTGTTTACATCTAGTTGCATTGCTATATATTCCAATTCTTCTTTTAAGTGTGTATCTACATTATTATATGTTTGAACCTTAAAATAACTATATATACAAAGTGAAAATATTATTAAAAAGCTACCAACAACAGCTATATTTATTTTTATAAGATTCTTTCTAGTGCTATATAAAATATCATTATTTATCATCAAACATATACCCCACTCTTCGTTTTGTGATTATGTATTTGTGATATCCATATTTACTTAGCTTTTTTCTAAGATTGCTTATATATACTTCAACTATATCTATAGTTGAGTCACTTTCCATACCCCAAATTCTATCAAAAATTTGCTCTTTTAATAATATAGTCCCTTTATTCAAAAGTAAATATTCTAATAAGTTGAATTGCTTATTTGGAATATCTATCTCATTATCATCTATAGTTAATATTTTTTTATTTAAATCAAGCTTCAATCCTTTAAACTCTAAAGTGTTTTTATTGTCAATTTTGCCTTTAGTCCTTAACATTGCATATATTCTAGCTACTAATTCTTCCATGTAAAATGGTTTAGTCAAATAATCATTAGCTCCCAACATAAATGCTTTAACTTTATCATCTAAGCTTTCTTTTGCCGTTAAAATTAACACTAATACGTCTTCATTTTCTTTTCGTATTTTATCTAATATTTGAATTCCATCCATGCCGGGAAGCATCAAATCTAATACTACAAGATCATAAATATTTTGCTTTATAAGAAAATATGCATCTTCACCATTACCTGTACACTCAACTTGAAAATGATTTTCTAATTCCTTTTTAATACTTTTTAATAAACTTAAATTATCTTCTACCACAAGGATTTTCATAATTTTTCCTCCATAATATTTATATGTATATTTTATTATAAAGAGTAAATTTTTCTATATGTTTAAATATAGAAAAAGTGTTATCTAAAATACTTTAGATAACACCTTTAACTTAAATCATATATTCTTTAAGATAAACACTTGAGAATTCAATAATTTCCTTATGAATAATATTTAATTCATGAAGCTCTCCATTTTTTAAATTATATACTTTATTGGATATTTCATATAGTAAGCAAAAAAAATTTTTCACATTCTATATCATCTAGATTATCTATTTTTTCACTTATATCACTAGGTATATTTAATTCATCACTTTCTACACCATAAATTGATTCATTTTTTATATCTTCAATCATCGCCATAACAATAGTTATTATTTCATTTGTATTAAATGCACTACTTGCCATTTACTAAAAGTTCTCCTTTTGATTTTAATAGTATAAGTTCTTTGCAGTTTGTCTTTTTATACCAACTACAGTTTTTACAAACTTCTTCGATTATCTCTTCACTTATATTATTATATATCAAATTTTCAATTTTTTCATATTTATATATACCTTCTTTTATATTGAAATAATCCATTATTTTTTTATCCATTTCAATTACTTCTTTATCTGTAGTACAAAATTTATAATCTATATTATTAGGACATTTATAACAGATACTATCCAAGTTAGTTGTAATTTTTATATCTTGATTTTTAGATTTATTTAAACTTAAAATAATATCAGTCATATTATCAGTGAAGTCTTTACTATAACCTCTTCCTATAAAAGCTCTCATACAAAGCAGATGGTGAGGTCTAATTTCTAACATGAAAATACCTCTCTTTTAATTCTTTTTTTTACGTTTATTCCAATAGTAGTAGCTAGTGCTACTTTAATTAAATCTACTAATATGAACGGCACTACACACACCATAAATCCTTCCATAAATCCAACTCCAGCTATAAATGAATACCATAATGTTCCTATAGTGTAATTTATCGCAAGAGCTATAATCATAGCTATCATTATAGGTAATATAGCATCATATTTATCACTTATATATCCTATTAATAATGCCATTAATGGAAAAGCCATTATAAATCCACCTGTATATCCAAATAATATACCAGCGCCTCCACTCATTTGAGCAAACACAGGCACTCCTATAGCTCCCAATAATATATATATGACCTGAGTCACAAACCCTTTTTTAGAACCAAGTATTACCCCACTTATTGTTACTGCAAATACTTGCATAGTAAGTGGAACTGTTGAAAATGGAAGTGGTATTGCAATTTGGGCTAAAATAGCTGTTATACTTGCAAACATGGCACAAATTATTAATTCTTTAGTGTTTAGTTTCATATATCCTCCTTATTAGTTAACCCTATAAAATAAATAGTTTACATTTTTATTGTACATAGCTTAAAAGGTTTTTGTCAACTATTTATTTTTAGAAGTTAACTAAAAACAAAAGCTATTTCAATATAAGGAACTCTAAGTCTCGAACTCATACCTTATATCAAAATAGCTTTTATTTTTATTATTTAACAAATAGTTGTAATAAAACTCCTGCTGCTACAGCTGATCCTATAACACCTGCAACATTAGGTCCCATTGCATGCATAAGTAAGAAGTTTGAAGGGTTTTCTTTTTGTCCAACCTTTTGAACAACTCTTGCTGCCATAGGAACTGCTGAAACTCCTGCTGCTCCTATCATTGGATTAACCTTACCACCACTTAATTTGTGCATTATTTTACCGAATAAAACTCCTGCTGCTGTTCCTACTGAAAATGCTACAAGTCCCATAGCTGTTATTCCTAACGTTTGTGAAGTTAAAAATGTCTCTGCATTTGCTGTAGCTCCAACAGTTAATCCTAGAATTATAGTTATTATGTATAACATAGGTCCTGTTGCAGTTTCAACTAACTTTGGAACTACTCCACTTTCCTTTATTAAGTTTCCAAACATTAGCATACCTATAAGAGGTGCCGCTGTTGGCAATAACCCTATAACTAATATCATTATAACTATTGGAAATACTATTTTCTCTGTTTTTGAAACAGCTCTTAATTGTTCCATTTTTACCATACGTTCTTCTTTAGTAGTCAGAGCTTTTATTATTGGAGGTTGTATAACTGGAACTAGTGCCATATAAGAATATGCTGCAAGAGCTATAGTTCCTAATAGATGTGGTGCTAATTTTCCTGTTAAATATATCGCTGTTGGCCCATCCGCTCCACCAATTATACCTATAGATGCCGATTCAGGACCTGTAAATCCTAATAATATAGCTCCCATAAATGCAAAGAATACACCAAATTGAGCTGCTGCTCCTAGTAAAAGTGTTTTAGGGTTTGCAATTATTGGACCAAAATCTGTACTTGCACCTATGCATAAAAATATTAGAGGTGGATAAATTCCTAATTTTGTTCCTTGATATAAGTAATATAAAAGTCCTCCATTTTCCGAATCGGTAGCTGCTTTCATTAAGTCAACTCCTGGCATATTAGCAAGAAGCATACCTATCGATATAGGTATTAAAAGATATGGTTCATACCCCTTTGCTATAGCTAAGTATAAAAATACACATGCTATTAAAATCATTATTATTTGTCTATAATCTACTATTGCAAATCCAGTGTTTGCAAAGAAAGTCTGTAACATTTCTAACACAGTAACGCCCCCTATTTTCTATACGATTATCCTATTTGTACTAAGCTATCCCCAAGATTTACATTTTGGCCTTTTTCAACATCAATAGAAACAACTGTTCCATCTATTGGAGCTACTATTTCATTTTCCATTTTCATAGCTTCAAGTATAGCTATAACTTGGCCTTTCTTTACTTTGTCTCCATTACTAACCATTATATTTACTATAGTCCCTGGCATTGGAGCATCTATAGCTTCTCCTGAACCTGCAACTTGAACTTCCTTCTGAGGTTTTGGTGCCTTCTCTTGAATTATAGGCTGTGGTTTTTCTCCTTTTTTCACTTCTTCAATTTCAACTTCGTAAACTTTTCCATTTAATGTTATGTGATATGTTTTAGCGCTCATTTTTATCTCTCCCTTAAAAATTTCATTATTATAGCGATTATTTTATTCTTGTTATTCTCTTTACATGAAGATTAGGATTTATTTTTCCTTCACCTGCCATTATAGATGCTGCAAGTGCAACTACTACTCTATCTTCTTCATCATCTTCGTCAAAAGCTATTTGCTCTGTTTCTACTTCTTTTTTTATAACTGTTTTTACTTGTGGTTTTGCTTTAAATATATATTTAAACGAAGACAATACAAGAGATATCAATATTAAAGTTAAAAATACTATAGTCATACTAGATATAGTTATATTGATAGCTTCCATTATACTTATTTCATTACCAAACATTAATTATCACCCATTTTCTACATAGTTACTGTTATATAGTGAATTTTATTTTCTTCACTTAACTCTTCTTCTTTTTTTGGATTGTATTTATTTTCTAAGAAGTTCGGTGCTACTTGTGGGAATAGTGCATATGTTAATACATCTTCATCACACTTAGCTAATTTTCCAGCTTCAGACTTTATCTTTTCAAATTCTGGTTCTAAAAGATCTGCCGGTCTTATAGTTATAACTTCTTCTTCACCTATTATTTTTTTCTTAATATCTTTATCTATAGGTGCTGGAGCTTTTCCATATTGTCCTTTTATATAATCTTTTATTTCTTTTGGAACTAGTTTATATCTCTCTCCAGTTAATACATTGAATAAAGCTTGAGTTCCTACCATTTGACTCATAGGTGTAACTAATGGAGGGTATCCAAGGTCTGCTCTAACTCTTGGAACTTCTTTTAATACATCTTCGTATTTTTCAGTTGCATTTTGTTGCTTTAACTGAGAAAGTAAATTAGAAAGCATTCCGCCTGGAACCTTATAATTTAAAGTTTGAGGCTCTGTTAATAACACTTTTGGATTTAAAGTACCTTGTTCCATATATTTATCTCTTATAGGTTTAAAGTATTCTGCAACTTCTAGTAGTGCTTCCATATTTAACCCTGGATTTCTTTCCATTTCACTAAATGTTACAGCTAAGGATTCTGTTGGAGGTTGAGATGTTCCTCCAGAAAATGGAGATATTGCGGTATCTATTATATCTACTCCAGCCTCAACAGCTTTCATATATATCATATCCGCTATCCCACTAGTACAATGCGTATGTAATTCTATTGGCAGGTTACTTATGGATTTCATCTTTTTAACTAGCTCATAAGCGTTATAAGGAGTTAAAACTCCAGCCATATCTTTTATACATATAGAATCTGCCCCCATAGATTCCATGTCCTTTAAAACACCTAAGTAATACTCTGTTGTATGAACATCACTTGTAGTGTAGGAAATTGCACACTGACAATGCCCTCCATATTTTTTGATAGCTTTCACAGATGCTTCGATATTTCTAACATCATTTAACGCATCAAATACTCTTATTATATCAATACCGTTTTCCAGTGAAAGTTTAATAAATTTATCAACTAGGTCATCTGCATAGTTTCTATATCCAAGAAGATTTTGTCCTCTTAAAAGCATTTGTAGTTTAGTGTTTTTTACTTTTTTCTTATTTTCCTTAATCTTTCCCATGGGTCTTCGTTTAGAAAACGTATGCATGCATCAAACGTCGCTCCACCCCAAACTTCCATAGAGTGATATCCTACCTTGTCCATAGTTTCTAATATAGGTAGTATTTCTTCTGTGGTTAACCTTGTAGCAATTAAAGACTGATGGCCATCCCTTAATGCTGTTTCAGTTATTTTTAACTGATTCACTATATCCTCACACTCCTAATTTTATAAATATATACCCAATTTAAAATTTTACCTCAATTACATTATATATTGTTTCGTTTTAATTTCTAAAGCCTTTTTAACATTTTTCATTGTTTTTTAGTGTGCTTTTTCAATAATTAATCGTTTTATTAAGCTTTTTTCTTATTTGAAT
>NZ_JAIXHU010000055.1:0-15598 GCF_025671395.1 Paraclostridium sp. AKS73
AATTATTTCATATATAATCCTCCATAAAATAGATTATATATAAAATTAATAAGTTTCAATATGTAAATATTTTTATAAAATATAGGTTTGCCTAAATAAAAATAACCTTCTTTTAATGGATTTATCATTATTTCCATTTAAAAAAGGCTATTTTTTATAAGATTTTTTCTAACTTTTTAACTTATTCATATATAATTCATTAAATTTTACACATATTAACATTAATGCCTTTGGTAAACAATACCATAAAAAATATATTACTAAAGATATAACATTTATATAATTCCTGTATGAAAAATCAAAATACTAGTTTCAATGATAGTAGTTATAATTGATATTACAATTATCTTAAGATCATTTTTCTTATTTAAATGTATATTTTTATAAAAAAGATAAGTTAAATAAATATAGCCTAAAGCCACTATAATTTCTCCTAATACAATAAATAGATATAAATCAAAATCACTTATAGATCCTAAATAAATAGACATAAATGCATACCCAATTATACAATATGTATTACTTAAATAAACTAAAGTTTTTAGAATTTTGTTAATAACTTCCATATATAATCCTCCGTAAAATAGATTATATATGAAAATCAATAAGTTTCAATAAATATATGCTATAAATTATAAAAACTAGATATAATCTTATACCTAGTTTTTACTTTTGTTAAGCCTTATGATTAGCCATTATATTTTTAACTTCTTCTATACACTCAGGTTTTATTAACTCCAACATTCTTGGAATAAAACTCATCATATACTCTTTGTTAAAAGTTCCTTCATCTTGCTTTTTAAAACTTTCATTTAGTAATTCTTTTGCTTTATCTTGATTTTCTAAAGCTACTCTTTCCATTATAAAATTAAAGAATCTTTCTTGGCCATTATTCATTGTGTTTATCTCCTTTTAATTTGGGTTCTAAGCTACGTTGATTCAGTAATATATATTATATACTAAACCTTGAGCAAATAGGTGTACTTTAGCACTGATTACTAAAATATAAGTCCTAAATACATTAACTAAGTTTTTTCAAAATTATGTATATTAGATCATTCATAGATTTAAATGTAAATAAATGGTAATATATCACAGTGAATAATGTAGGTATGTACGTTTATAAAAAGATTGAGGGGGGATTTAATGAGAAGAAAAAACATGTTTTGATAATTCTAATTATCTTATTTATAGGTATAAACTATCTAATTTCTAAATCTAAAAATGAAAATAAAGAATCTATAAAGAACGTTAAAGCAATAGAATTCACAAAAGAGATTGGAGATAACGGAGTAGGGGTTTTATTAGATACAAAAAAAATGGGTACTAATAAAAATCCTTTGCAAGCAAATGTAGAAGAGCTTAATAAATTTCAAACTCAAATTTTAGATGAAAACAATAATGAGAAGTTGAAAAAGTTGTATCTAAATGCAAAATCAAATACAATTTCTGAAGATGAATTTGAATCTAATTTCTATACAAAAGACAAGGATATATACTCAAAGATAAGGTATAAAGTAGTTTTTTCCGTTGATAGCGATTCATTATATTCACATTATCAGCTAGGTGCGGGGTGTATTTTTGACAATGGAGTATTTTATCAGTCCATTGATAAGTTTTCTAAAAATGGACATGTATATGTTTATTTAAAAGGAAAGTTCAGTTCTGAAGATATGAAAATGGTACAGAGTATATATGACAAAGCGTATGCTCACAAATTAAATGGTTATAACTAAAAGTAGTACATAGAGTAAATATAAATCTACTTTATGTACTACTTTTACTAGTAAACAACACATATTAACTTTTCGCGTTCGTTGATACAATTAAATAAACGTTTTTATAAACCACATAAAAAACTATAAGGAATTTAATATAACATGCACTCTTTTGATAATAAGTTGTAAAAAAATATATATGCTATGTTTTTATTATATCATCTATCTTTGTATTATTAAAAATTCAAATATCTTATAGTATTTATTTAAATTTTTAATGTATTTAAGTACTAAATCAATTGCATTTCTAATCCCTTACTTCTTTTCTACGAACTTATTACCTTCTAATCTATAATTAAATAGCCAAAATAAGAAGCCTACATCTATACCTAAACAGTTACTTATAGTTTTTACATCATAATACTCTAACATCTCATTTACTACATCTACCCTTTCCTTTAAACACATATTATTAAACTGACTTGTAGTTACATACTCATCTAAATTTAAATTGTTCATTTACATCACTCCCCCATACATTCTGCACATACAAATTTTAGCTTTTTCGCCAACAAATTATATATATGCTAACCAAAAAAATTATGATATATAATTTTATATAAAAGGTTGTCCAAAAAAAAATTATAAAAATATCCTATATTAATTTGGATTAGAAATTACTACTTTTAAACTCTAATTTGAAGAAATACAATAACAAATGGTGTAACAAATTATATAACAAATATATTTTATATTTGTTATATAATTTGTTACACCATTTTAATAAGAAATTTCAACTATATTTTATTTGTTTTTGTATTATCCTATAGTTCTATAACTAAAAATAATCCAAACTACATAAGCTAATCCTAATAAAATAAAGCCTACTATAAAATATAATAAAATTTTCAAATCTTTTTTTCTATTATCTGTCATTCATATAATCCCCCTGTGTAATTTGTTGCACCATTTTATCTGGTTACATTCTTTTTATTTTTCAGTCCTAAATAACATAATGTTAATCCAAACAATAAATTAGTTTTTTTAAATATTAAAATAAATTTATTATTATAAATTCATTTTATCACAATATGTTTGATATTTTTAACATAGTCAGAGACCTTTTGGGTTTAGTTTTTTTATACTTAACTACTAATAATTATCATAGACTTGTTAAACTAGAAAGACTCGAAAACAGTGGAATATCAGATGAAAAATATAACGCTTATGATGAACATTTAAATCTAGAGTGTATTTTATTTATTATCAAGGGGGTAAAGTTTTGGATTGGATGATTTGGGCTTGTTTTATTTGTATTATGCTTTATTCTTCATATCCAGGAAAAATAAGAAAGCTTGAACATAAAATAAAAAAACTTGAAAGAATTCAGAAAGGGAATTGTAAAATAAGAACAAATGAGGTGTTTTTTATGGATATAAATGGTGAATCAAAATTTTCAATATTAGAGGCTGATGATGAATGGATAAAACTTTCTTATCTAGATAAAAACATGTTACGAAAATAAAAGTTATAAGGATTGACTCTATATCTAATATTGAGTTAACTTCAGAGTAATTCATAATTTTAAAATCATCTTAAAATTTATTTATAAATATGTGCACTAACTTATGTATTCTTACCTAACATTAAAGAATAACAACTGTATATTTAAAAGACTATTACTGAAAAATATGGGTCTTTTTTCAAACGTTGAACTTGCCTCACTGATAACCCTAGTTTTTCAGCTATATCTTTATTTTTTAATCCTAGTTCTACAAACTCTTTAATCTTATTTATATTATCAACTTTTTCTTGTTCCCTTTTAGTTAACCCTTCTTCATTTCTTCTCTCTAACCTTCTTCTTTTATTATTTCTATAGTACTTTTCCTCTTTATTAATTATAGTTATCATATGCTTTTGCTCTCTTCACGTAATTCCTAATCGTTTAATTAAAGCAGTATTTTTATACCAATATCCTTCTTTATCCATCATCCTTTTAGAGACTTTTTTAATCTCTCCATTCCTTAAACCTTGTTCATACTCTATAAACTTTTCAATAGCTTTTGAAATACACCTTAGAATAGCTTTTACTTCGGTATGTTTAAGTAGTTCTTTAAAAGAATTATTTAACTTAATAACTTCCTTTTTAAGTTCATCTAGATTTCTATTATATATTCCTTTCCAATATAAATAACAATGAATAATCATATTTCTATAACCTTTCATATCAAAGTTTCTGATTTTACATAAGGTTTGTAAATCACAGACTCTTTGCATATGCAAGCTATATGAATTAAAGAATTTATTTGAAATGACTTTATTACCTTGTCCTTTAGTGTCTTGAATCTGTAGTTGATATGATTTAGGATTATAATTTAAATATTTATCTCTTAATTCATACATAGAATATTCTAGCGCATCATCTATATATAAAACTTCGCAGTTTAATTGGTTCTTAGAGTTTATAGTTCCTGGTAATCTAAGGACCCTAGCACTACCTGTAGCCTTTTTATCTGCTCTAAATGTTTCAGATTTTTCTAAACCTACATTTTGACAATCTATATCTTGAAATAAAGATCTAAACTGTCTTATGTTTTTAACCCTTCTCTTTGGAATGTACATTGTGTTTGGCGCTACAAACACATCATTTTCTTCAGTAAGCACTTCTACAATGTCTCTTAACTCCTCATTCCTAGTATTATATATTTCAACTTTATCAACCCGTATTTGTGTTCTTAATAGTATGAATGTACCCCAATATATTATATCACTGAGAAATTTCAAATACCAATTATTGACAAATACTATTTTAAAATATATCTTTACTTTATGATTAGAAATAAAATTTATAAAAGGGAGTAATTTAGAATGAGATCAAAGAAAAGGTATTTCCCAATAATTATTGTGGTTATTATTTTTGCGTTTTTCATGTTTAATAGATCAAATACTATTAAAAACAATATTGCTGATGCTGAAGAATTGTCTAATGTATCTACTAATCTGCAAGATTCAGAAGATATATTATTATTAGACTCAAGTAAAATTTATGAAAAAGACGATTCAAAGAATATTCCAATGGAAAGTGATCCTAACGACTCTATACCTATTAATAAAGAAGATATATATACAATAGAAAATTTATTTAAAAATACAAACCTTACGTTAGCGACTCAACATGAATTTTTAAATATTGTTAGAACAAAAAATAAAAGTGTTTATACAAAAACTAAATATCAAATAATGTCATATATCCAAGGTAATTGGAGAGGAGGATTATACTTAGGTCGTGGTTATATACTTGATGATGGAACATTTTATCAAGGTTTTTTTAAAGATGGAAATACCATTATGCTAAAGGTAAGTTTACAGAATCTGAAATGAAAGTAATTGAAGATATTTATCAAAGAGCTATTGAAAAAAAAACATAAAATATAAGCTACATACGTTTTAAAATATAATAATTAATACTTATGTAGCAGTTTTACAAAACTATTTGAGTTCTTTCTTCAACTTCTATTAGAATACAATTACTTAGAACTCTCCCAATTTGAATTTATTTCTACTCTTTTAAATTTTATTCCTGATACTGTATTTAAATCATAATTTTTAATATTATTTTCCAGTGGTTTATAAGGATGTATGTAACAAACATAGAAAACAAAATCTTCTATACCGTATTTAGCATAAGTTACACCTTTATCTTCACTAAATTTACTTTCAATTTCTTTAATTCCATCTGGTAAGATGTTTTTTACATATTCTTTTGCCTCTTCCATTGTTTTAATAGGTTGATCTTGACTATCATAAATACATGCGTTATACATTTTATCTTTTACTTCACTTAAACTATCGTTGAAACTAATTTTATTAACAGCATCTTTGTTTATATTATGTTGGTTACTAATTTTTTTAGAATCATCTTCTTTACTTGTGTTTTCAACCTTACTACATCCTAATGTAAATATACAAATTAAAAATGTAAACCCTAGTACTAATCTTTTTTTTATCATAATTTCCCCACTCCTTTATACTGATTATACAATTAACAATAATTATACCAGAGGATTATTTTAAAATAAAATTTCAATTCACTTTAGAGCCTACATCTGTTGCAGAATCACCTAGCACTTCTTTTATTGCTAATAATAAGTTTTCATAAATTTATTATTAGCAATAAAAGAAGTGCACATAGAGCAAATGTCGTTCTAATTTATGTACTCTCTCTTTTTATCAACAACACATACAAACTGTTTATTGTCCATTAATTTTTAATATGTAAAATCTATAGAGTTTAATATCCTAAAAATGATCAAACAGTAATTTATCCTAAGGTATATAACTAATTATTGTTAATATAATTGGAATTTTTAGTCATTCATATTATACTTATAGTTATTCCAATATATTTAGCTTATAAATAGTTCAATAATTTATGACTATATACTTAAAGTGACATCATATGTTCTTTTATAAATATGTTGAAAGTATATGTTAAAAATTGATATTAAACTGATTTAAATCAATTTAGAAAGAGTATAAATGATGGTATTGAAATAATATGTTAGAAATTCGAACTATTTTATATGGAAATAGATCTTATTAAAGGTATAATATTATATACAATCAAAGAATAAAAACTACAAAAATTAATTATATAATGCTTTAGACAAATAAAGAAACAATAACTACTATTTTAGAAAAGGATGATTTATGAAAAAATATGATTATAAGCAAATAGAAAAATTAGTTATTAAAGCACAGAGCGGTGGTAATGAAGCCTTTGAAGAGTTGTACAGTACAACATATAAAAATGTATATTTTTATGTATTATCTATTTTAAAAGATGACACCTTAGCAGAAGATATATCTCAAGATGTATTTTTAATTGTAATGAAGTCTATAAATGATCTTAAAAACCCAAAATTGTTTATAGCTTGGGTGAAAAAATTGCATATAATAGATGTCTTCAAGAAATCAATTCTTCTAAAAAGCTTGCATACTGCAATTATGAAGATACCTTGAAAAATGATACTTTCTCTGAAGTTGATAATGTGATAGAACATACATATGAAAAGAAAGAAAAACATACTTATCTTGTATCTTTAATAGACAAGTTATCATTGCAGCACAAGAATTTAATACTGTTTAAATATTATGAAGGCTTAAAAAGCGAGGAAATAGCATTTATAATGGATCTGCCTCTAGGAACGGTAAAAAGCGGACTTCATTATGCAAAGAAAAAATTAAAATCTATGTATTTAAGTGATAATTTCTACGGAATGATTTTTATTCCAAGTATATCAAAATCATTAAATATACATTATTATAATACTGCAAAGAACATTACAGTTCCTTCACTCGCTAAAAGCATATATTTATCCCAAAATGCAGCTGCAAGCACAAACTATTTAGGAGGATCAAGTAAAATAAATATAGGAAATAACTTTAAATTTACAGCTGTATCCTCAACAATTGTAACTTCTGGTATTTTATTAACTACTATAGGACTAGATCCAAGAATAAAATCTATATCTTATAATGATAGTAAATATACAAATAAAAATTTAGAACTGGAAATTACATTGAGAAACTCTGCATTTTTAGATGAAATTTACATATTAGATGCCAATGGAAATAAGATTTATAGCAGTACATCAAAACATAATAAAATTTCAACAGTTATAACAGAAAATGGAGCTTATAAAATATACACTAAGTCTATTTTTAACAAAACAAATACAAAAGATATAGATGTTAATTGCATCGACAAAACAAAACCTCAAATTATAGATTATAAATATAATGAAGAGGAAATAGTTATAAACGTAACTGATGATCTATCCAACATAAATTATGATAAATCATATATAACTGATGTAGATGGAAATAAAGCTGAAATATTTTCAAATGAAAATAAAAATGAAATTAAGTTAAAAACAAGTAAATATAACACTAACTTTACATTGTATTTGTATGATAAGGCTGGAAATTTATCTAAATACTTGATTAATATAAAGTTTAAATAATAATATATTTAATATGATGGAAATTGACTTTAATGTAAAATGATTATTATATCTATAAAAAAAATACTATGTAAAATAGTATTTTTTAGAGAATTTGAACCTTTTTAATAAAACTCAACCTTATTAATTAGTATATAAATTTTTTAAAGTTTAGGACACAAAAGTAAAGGTATATAAATATAACATTGTAATAAGGAGACATCTTAAATGAAAAACAAGCAAATTAAAAAAGCAGTAGCAGGTGCAATGGCTACAACGATATTAATGAACCCAATGTCTATAAGTATTTATGCAAATGAAATTACACAAGATGTATCAACGGAAGATACTAACAACGTAGAAACTAACCCAGTAACAAACGATACAAATGAAATAACAAATAATCCAACTGAAAAAGATAAAGTATTAGTTCCAGAAGAAATACCTGAAAACCAGAAGTTTCATCAGAAAATGAAAAAACTGCATATGGAAATAGATATAGATTTGAAACTAGTTACTCTGATAATAAATATGGGCATTTGCACTATAATTTATCTACAGGAGAAGATATCCATACAAATTGGCACTTCGCTTTAACTAATGGAACACTTAGTGAATACTCTTATACATTTACAAACCATACTGAAGAAGGTAAAAAGTACGTAGAATTTACTAAACTACCAGTAATAAAGGAAGATTCACAAAGTGCATTCACTCTTGAATATTCAACTGATGGAAGTTCTTTTTCTACCGATGTTCCAGAGTTAAAGAATCTTGTAGCTTTTAGAGTAACTTTAAAATCTACTATTTCAGGACATGAAAATCCTAAATTAAATGTTGAATATTCTTTTAAACCAATTAATATTCCTAAAGACTTTGTAAATTCTGAACATCTTATTATAGGAGGATATCAAACAACTAAATACGGAACTACTTGGGTTTCTGATATAAATTCAAATATGATTCATTTTTATGAAAGAACACCAAACCATGCTCCTGTGATACATGCAGAAGATAAAACTATAGAAGTTGGAGATAAGTTTAACCCAATGTATGGGGTTAGTGCTACTGATAAAGAGGATGGTAATATAACTAAAGATATTAAAGTTATAAAAAATACAGTAGATACAAGCAAAGCTGGTAAATATAAAGTTGTATATTCAGTAACTGACAGCAATGGGGCTACAACTACTGAAGACATAACTGTAACTGTAAAGCTTAAAGACTTAACTTTAAATAAGCCGCCTGTAATAAAAGCAGAAAACAAAACTATCAAAGTTGGAGATAAATTCAATCCATTGGATGGAGTTACTGCCATTGATGAAGAAGACGGCAATATAACTAAGGACATTAAAGTTATAAAAAATACAGTAGATACAAGTGAAGTTGGTATATATAAAGTTATATATAAAGTAACTGATAGTAAAGGGGCTTCAAATACTAAGCCTATATTAGTAACAGTAAGAAGTAATGATAAACCATTAATAATCGGTGCTGATGATACCAGCATAAAAGAAGGAACTTTATTTGATCCAATGGACGGAGTTGCTGCTATTGACACTGAAGATGGTAATATAACAAAGCATATTAAAGTTGATGGATATGTGAATACTAATAAACCTGGAACATATGAACTAACGTATAAAGTAAATGATAAAGACGGAAATACTGATACCGTTAAAAGAACTATAATTGTAAATCCTAAAGAATTACATATAAATAATTTACCTGTTATAAATGCAAGTAATAAAACTATCAAAGTTGGAGACACGTTTAATCCAATGACAGGGGTTACGGCTACTGATAAAGAGGATGGTAATATAACAAAACATATTAAAGTTATAGAAAACACAGTAAATACAAATAAAGAAGGTACATACAAAGTTGTATATAAAGTAACTGATAGTAATGGAGCTACAACTACTAAATCTATAGATGTAATTGTAAAGAGCAATGATAAACCAGTAATAAACGGTGCTAACAATGCTAGTATAAAAGAAGGAACTTCATTTGATTCAATGAAAGGAGTTACTGCTACTGATAAAGAAGATGGCAATATAACAAAGCATATCAAAGTTACTGGAAGTGTAGACACTAACAAACCTGGAACATACGAACTAACATATACTGTAACTGATAAAAATGGAAATTCTACTACTACTAAAAGAACTATAACTGTAAGCCCTAAAGATGAAGAGACAAGTAATTTACCTGAAATAAATGAAGATAATAAAACTCCAAATGTTGAAGATACTGTTAATTCAACAGATAGACCTAGTTCTACTGATACAAAACCAGCTATAAATAAACCTAATTCACCTCAAGAACATAAAAAGACATTAGAAGTAACTATTTCTAGTTTAGATGATAATAAAGAGGTTTTTAGTTCAAATCCTAAAACAATAGATATGGGTATAAAAGCATTCTTATTTGTAGGTGCGATATCTGCATTCGGACTGTTTTTAAATAGAAGAAATAAATATAGAAAATAATATTGAAGGAGTACAAAATACATGTATGTTGAACTACTTATCAAGATTATTAAAGAATTAAATAAAGATAAAGATTTGTAATTTAAAGTGCTTTGATTTACCAAAAAGCTGTATTAAAATATTAACTTATTTTAATACAGCTTTTTTTAGTTTTATACGCTTGACAATTATAGTTGTCATAAGCTATAGTTAATATTGACAAATATAGTTGTCATATTGACAACAAAAATAGTCAGGAGGGGTTATATGCCATTAAATAATCGCTTGAAAGAATATCGAGCTAAGATTAATGTAAATCAGACTGAGATGGGGGTATTAGTTGGCGTGTCTAGACAGACGATAAGCCAAATTGAGAGAGGGGATTACTCTCCTTCAGTTACTTTAGCTTTAAAAATAGCAAAGATTTTTAATGTAAGTGTAGAGGATATTTTTAGTTATGAGGAGGATGGGGTTAATGAGTAATAAATGTATGGATGAAATCAAAAAAGAGGATAAGAAAGCTTTTAAAAGTTTTATAATCATAATGATAATATCTGGTATTATTGAGGTTTTGTTGGAGGATTTCTTGGTGGTATGTCTGACAATCTAAAACAAATTTTAGGTGAAAATTTATCTAATTCGTTAGTAAGTATTCTTCAAGAGATTACGCCATTTGCAAGTCTTATCCTTTCAATATTACTGATAATAGTAGGTAAAATAATATATACTGACTCACGAAAAGGATATGAATTATGGAAAAAATCAAATGAAGATGACACTACTATCGATAAAATTGAAGAAAATTTATCTTATTTAAAGCTACTAACTTCTATAAATGCCATTCTTGGATTTTTATTCTTTGGCCTAGGTGTTATTTTAACGCCCTTCCATGATGCAAATAGTGATATAAACACTGTAAATATTGTTTTCTTTTTTATAGGTTATATAATATCTATGATATCTTCAATATTAATTCATAAAAAAATAATTAATTTGGAAAAAGAAATGAACCCATTATTAAAAGGTAGCATATACGACATGAATTTTTCTAAAAAATGGATAGATAGTTGTGATGAGTCTATAAAATTATGTATATTTAAAAGTGCTTATAAAGCATATATATCTGTATCTAAAACATGTATTATACTTTGGTTATTTTGTATTATAGGCCACGTTTTATGGAACTTTGGTATCATGCCTATAGTAATAGTAACTATTATATTGCTAGTTCAAACAATTTCTTATTGTTTAGAATCAATTAAATACTCAAAGGCACAATAAATATTAATTCAAAATATGATTTTTATATTGAATTAATAGCTGTATTCTAGTATATATGATAGTTACTAGAATACAGCTATTTTTATTGTTTATTATAAAGAAAATCAAGAAATTTATAATTTAAAGCCTTTACTCTATGTTAAAATAAATATAGGAATAAATGGTTAAATTTATAAATATTTACTGTTATATATTAGTTTAACACTAATATTAAGACTGGAATTTAGAGGAATTAAATGTTGTATATTAGGGGGTAAAATAATGTGGAATAATAAATTATTGTCATTTGTTTTCATAATTCTAGGTATTGGATTTATAATCTTTTGTTTCTTATTTAAATACATATTTAGCAAGAAATTCATTAATCAATATTCAAATCCTAATAGATATATTAACTCCATATTTTATTTAAGTTTTATTACTGGTGTAACTTATATTATTTTAGGTGGAATTTACTTCTACAAACAATATTCTATTTCTATAATCATTGCATCTGCTATTACAGGAATTATTTTAATAAAGTTACCAAAAATCAGAAATAATTATGGAATAAAAAATAGTACTCGTAATTAATAGAATTGGATTGATGTAGGGTTGAAAATTTCCATTTCTAGGATGTATTGTTTTAATTAAGTTTTGATTGTCAAAAAAAGAAATAAATTTATAATTTAATTAATAATTAATTTTGAATATATAATATATTTGTATAAAATTAAATATATTATATATTCAAACAATTTTGTTACCTCTTTATTTTATTTTTTATACTATTTAAAATTAAATTTACTTCATCTACTTTTAAAAGAATTATGCATATACCATAAGTTAATGCCCCACATCCCACTGATCCACCTAATGAAATAATATCATATACCTTTTCAGCGGTTAATTTTTTCTCTAAGGCAGCAGGTAAAATTTTATGTAATAAATCT
This sequence comes from Paraclostridium sp. AKS73, assembly GCF_025671395.1. Taxonomy (NCBI): domain Bacteria; kingdom Bacillati; phylum Bacillota; class Clostridia; order Peptostreptococcales; family Peptostreptococcaceae; genus Paraclostridium; species Paraclostridium sp. AKS73. The sequence continues at coordinate 12,408 of NZ_JAIXHU010000055.1, forward strand.
GGTAATACTCCATCTAATACAGCAGGTACCGCCTCTTTTAAGAAATTATATACAAATAGTGTTACAACAGCCATCAATAATGCTGATACAATTGATTTTATTAAAACGATTATAATTGATTTTCCGCCAAATGGTCCAATTTTTTTTCTTAAACTTATAAATAATAATATTATGGTAACTATTGCAGAAATACTAGTTGCTAAAGCCAACCCTGCATGTTGCATATTTGTATATCTTACAAATAGTAAGTTTAATACTATATTTAATACAATAGTAATTATACCATTTACCATAGGTGTTGTTGTATCTTGTAATGAGTAAAATACCTTTCCAAGTATATCTCTAAGACCAAATCCTATGATCCCTATTGAATAAAATACTACTGCTATTGCTGTCATTTGTGTAGATTTTGCATCAAATGCACCTCTTTGGAAAAGCACTTTAACTATTGGAGTTGCAAGTATCATAGCACCTATTGATATAGGGATCAGTAAAAGTGTAACTGTGTTTACTGATGTTTTTATCGCTTTATAAAATTCTTCTTTATCGTTTTGTGTTGTTAATTTAGCTAATAATGGATAAACAACAGAAGAAATTGATACTATAAACATACCCATTACAAATGAATTCAATTTAGCTGCATAATCTAGTGATGATATACTTCCTTCAGCAAGATTAGATGCTATTGTCCTATCTACAATAGTGCTAACTTGATTGACTGCAACCCCTATTAAGACAGGTATTACAAGCCATAGCATTTTCCTTAAATATTTATCATTAAAATCAACAAATAGATTATATTTAAATCCTCTTTTTTTAGCAAAGGGTAGCTGGAATAAGAATTGTAAAAATAATCCTATTAAAGCTCCCCAAGGAAGTAAATGTATACTTATTATTGAACTCAAAACTATAGATGTTATAACTATAATATTATTTGGCACACTCATAAGTCCAGGTATTACAAAGTTTCCTTTTACCTGAAGATAAGCCGTCATAATATAACTCATTCCTAAAAAAGCTAATCCTATTATCATAATTCTAGTAAAGTATACTGTTTGAGCAAATATATCACCTTTAAATCCCATTGCAAATACATGTACAATTTGAGGTGTAAATATCAATCCTAATATAGAAAATGCCATACAAATTAAAATAACTGTATTTAATACGTTATTTGTAAATTTGTTTGCTTCCTTTTCTCCATTATTCTTAAGTACCTCTTGGTATAAAGGTATAAACGCTGTATCTAAAGATGTTCCTACTGCTGCGAATATAACTACTGGTATAGTCATAGATACTTTGAACACATCACTTATCCCCTGTGTTCCGTATACTCCAGCTAGAGTTAATTCTCTTCCAAATCCCAATACTTTTGCTATTAACGTAGCTATCATCAATCCTATCGTTGTTTTTGCTACCTTTGACATAAATATTTCTCCTTTTTTAGACTTATATAATTTACAACATTAAATAACTATGTTTTTTTAATTTATATAAGCTTTTTATTTATGTAGTTTCACTTTAAAAAGGTTAAATTTATAACTATATAATTTACCAGAATTATATTATACATCTTTTTATATCTTTTCAAGTTACAACTTTTACATTTATTTCTATTTGACTAAGTGTTAGAGTATTCTCTCTGTTTGCAATTACTACATATGTTGAATATCGAATTCCTTTTATAAGGCTTTTATGAGTTCTTTATAAAATTTTTGAACTTTTTATCCTAAATCTATTGATAATATAAAAGCCTAAAAGAATCTTTAGTATACAGATCCTTTTTAGGCTTTTAATTTAAATATTTGATATTTTTTAGTCTCTAGAAAGCTTTTAAAAGTACATAAATAAATATAATTATAGAAATTACAAGCATTACTAAGTTTGGCCAAATTTTTTTTTATAGCTTTTTTAACCATATTTTCCTCCTTAAATACTTGGTATTTTATATTATTTTTATAACATACTCTTATATATTTTTATACAAAACTGTACTAATATATATATAATATGGGTTAAAATGGGTAGCGTAGGTAAAACCATAATACACTATATCCGTTGGAAATATGTTTTTAATCAAATCAACATATAGATTTATTATTTTACGTATACCCAAATATATCAATTATCAGGAGGAGTTTAAAATTGAGCCTTTATATTAATCTTTTTTTAATTTTTGTTATTTTCATAGAAATACTGACTTCATTGACTATATCAAAAGCAGTTTTATTAAGTTATGGAAACAATACCCTTTCTAAATCAAAAATGTTGTCAATTTATTTAATTATGATTCTCATAGTTGTATTTACATGTTTATTAATGTTTTACCTAACTACACATAGTTAGGACAAAACAATAATAAATATCGGATAAACCCACTGTGAATAGGTGTATCCGATATTTATTATTTATTCGCTTCATATTCGTTTACTCTTCTATAAAAGGTATTACTTTTTAATCCTAGTATTCCCATAGCTTTTACAGCAGTAATTTGTCCTGATTTCCATTCTTTATAAACTTCTTCGAATTTTTCTCCTGGATCTATTTTACGTCTACCAAACTTAATACCTTTTTCTCTTGCTATTTTGATACCTTCTCTTTGTCTTTCTTTTGTTCTAAGTCTTTCGTCCTCTGCCATATAACTTAAAAGTTGAAGAATTATATCTGATATTAAATTTTCTAATCCGTTCATGTCTTTGTATTTAGTAGTATCTAAAAGTGGCATATCTAAAATTACTATATCTACTTTTTTAACTTTAACTAATTCATTCCATTCATCTAATATCATTTGTTTATTTCTTCCAAGTCTATCTAATGATTTTATGTATAGTACATCCCCTTCTCTAAGCATCCTTTTTAAAAGTTGGTACTCAGGTCTTTTAAAATCTTTTCCACTCGCAACTTCTAGAAATATATAACTTTCATCAATGCCCAATTTTTTTGCTTCTACAATTTGTCTTTCTAAAGTTTGATCTTTTGTACTTATCCTTGCATAAAAAAATTTCTCATACTTTTTTCCTTTCAAGTGTTATTTCCCATTCAATAAGTATACTATCATTTGAAATGTTGCAAATATAAAATTGTTTAATTTTTGAAAGAAAATAACTTTTAAAAAGCAAATATGTCAAAAAGTAGACTTTTTGACATATTTGCTTTTTTATATCTATAATGAAAAAAATATTTTAATATTA
>NZ_JAIXHU010000056.1:0-15568 GCF_025671395.1 Paraclostridium sp. AKS73
TTATTCTCTCCTTATATATTATTTATTTTTATTATTTATTTTATATATTAAATCTGTAAAAATGCAAAAAATCCTGATTACAAAGAAAATACATTAAGCATTTTCTTTGTAATCAGGATTTTTCGGAACCTGGTAGAAACTCCCAAACCATATTATTGGGATTATACAAAGTTAATTTTTATATTGTTATGATTGTATCATAAAATCTAACAATGTCAACTATTTTAAAAATTAATATAAAACATGTTTTGTTAGTTTAGTTTTACTAAATAAAACAAAAATTAATATAAACTAAAGATTAGAAAAACTAAACTTAATAACAATTAATATAAATTTTTTATTTTTTATACATAGCTATAACTGTTGAAATAACTAGCTTCTATTTGGATTTTTTGTAAAAACAAAAAACTTCATAAAATCGATTGTCAAATTCTCTGTTTTTTTCGTATAATATTTAGTTTGCTTTTTTGCTGTATACAAATTTGTATTTATTATATATAATGTTATTAAATACAAGAAAAAGGAAGGGATATTATGGCCAGGCGGCGATCTGTAGAACAAATTCTACTAGTACTGATAGGTTCTATTATACTATCATTTGGAGTTTATAATTTTAATTTTCAAAACAACATTACGGAAGGTGGAGTGTTAGGATTTTTACTACTGTTAAAAAATTTATTTAACATTAGACTTTCATTAGCAAATCTTATCATAGACTGTGCTCTACTATTAGTAGGATACAAGTTTTTTGGTAAAAATTCATTAAGTATTCGTTAATAGCAACGATTAGCTTCTCTTTATCATTCAGCTTTTTTGAAAGCATAGGTCCAGTTATACCTAAATTTGATAACTTAATACTGGGAAGTATAATTGCCGGTGTTTTTGTTGGTTTAGGATCTGGTTTAGTTGTTAGAGCAGGAGGTGCAGCTGGTGGAGACGATGCTTTAGCATTAGTAATTTCTAAGACTACATCTTTAAAAATTGGTAAAGTTTATATGATAAGTGATTTTTTTATATTAGGTTTATCATTAATATATTTATCATTTTCTCAAATAGCTGTATCTTTAATTGCGGTCAGCGTAAGTGGAAAAGTTATAGACTTTGTATACTCATACAAAAACAAAGACATTGTAAGAGTTTAATTATAAAAGGGATATAAGATTATATTAATATAATCTTATATCCCTTTAAAATTTTAAAATACTATGATTATTTCATAGTATTATCTTTATTTTCAAATATAGTTTTTGTAGTATCTAAATCCTTACCTATACATCTTTGACTGTTTATTCTCTCTAAAGCAAGTATTTGCTTTGAAAACCCATTGAATACTTCTGATAATTTTTTTAACATGATTAAAATCCCCTTTCGTGTTTACATATTGTATACAATATACTGTATATCATTTAAGATATAAAGTCAAGTATTTTTGTAATAAAAACAAAAAGAAAATGTTAAAATTCAATTATTTAACATTTCTTTTTTTATTTACATAAGATTATAATATTTTTTTAATATTACAGATCTTATAGCTTCATATTTTATATTATCAGGTAATCTTTTCTTTATGATACTAATCTTGTCTATTCCTTCTTCTTCACATATTTTTAATATATGTTCTTCATCTTCTTCAGTATAATATTTTTCTAAATTCACCTTGAAATCTATTTCAGATCCATTCTTTATCATATCTGTTACATAACCTAATATAGTAGAAATAGATACCTCTATTTCATTAGATATGTCTTCCAATGCTATACATTCTCTTAGCATATCTAATGCTATTTCTTCATTAGTTCTACTATCTCCATCTATTATAACTTTCAATCTGTTTTTTTCTTTCCAAATTTCAGATATATTATTTTCTTCTGTGTACCTATTAACTATGTCTAAAAATACATGTCCATATTTTTTTACTTTTACAGGTCCAAACCCGCTTATATCATTTAATTGTTCTTCATTTGATGGATATCTTCCACTAATTTCTTTTAATGAATTTTTAGATATTATCATAGTTGGCAATACCCCTTCATTCTTAGCGAGTTCACTTCTTTTTATATATAATTTTTCATAAAGTTCTTTATCTGTTTTAATATCTATAAAACCTAATTTTTCATCTTGCGGACTTATAAAATCACCCTGTGTTTTTATATTGTTTTCTTCAACATATTTGATTATTGCACTTCTAAATATTTCTCCATACTTCTCATATTTTACATTTCCAACACCTGGAGTTTGTAACATATTTTCTTTTGTTATTGGATATTTACTAGACATAACTTTTAAAGTTCCATCTCCAAATATCATATAAGGAGCTATGTTTTCTTCTTTTGATATATTATATCTAATTTGCTTAAGTATATCATATAGTTCATTTGATACTTCTAAGTTTTTAGATACTTTACTTTCTTTGAACTCTACTTTAATATCTCCTTTTATGATTTTCATAGAGTTTTCATTTAATTTTATGGTTGGGTAGGTTCCATCTATAGAATCTATAAAACCATGAGATATAAGTGTATTTATAAAAGTTTTTAAATCATCTGCTGAGTAATGTTTCATTATTCCATAAGTAGATAATTTATCAAATCCAAATTGTAAAACTTTTTTATTTTTAGATCCTCTTAGCACATCTATAATCATAGTTATACCAAAACTTCTTTTCATTCTAGCTATGCACGAAATAACCTTTTGAGCATCTATGGTTCTATCAACCAAACTTCCACTATCTAAACAATTGCTACAGTTTCCACATTCATCTTTAAACTCTTCACCAAAGTAATTTATAATGCTTTTTCTGTAACAATCATTGCTGTATACCAAATCTGACATGTCTCTTAATTTCTTATATTGAATATTTTTTCTATTTGGATTTTCTGTACCAATTTCAATTAAATATTTTTGTATATGTACATCTCCAGGAGTGAACAAAAGTACACATTCACTTTTTTCACCATCTCTACCTGCTCTACCTATTTCTTGGTAGTAATTTTCTATGCTTTGTGGCATATTATAATGTATTACATATCTTATATTAGGCTTGTCTATTCCCATTCCAAACGCATTGGTAGCTACCATAACACTTATGTCATCTTTTATAAAACCTTCTTGATTTAATTTTCGTTCTTCAGCTCCAAGCCCGGCATGATATCTAGAAACATTATATCCTCTTTTATTAAGACCTTCGTATATTTTATCTACTTCTTTTCTAGTTGCAGCATAAATAATCCCACTTTCGGATTTATGATTATTTATATATTCTAATAGATACTTGTTTTTATTTGAGGCTTTTTCTATAGTTATAGTTAAATTTTCTCGGTCAAAACCAGTTATAAACAATTTAGGATTGTTAAGTTCTAATAAATTTATAATGTCATTTCTTACTTCCATCGATGCTGTCGCTGTAAATGCAGTAACTATAGGTCTTTGTTCTAAACTATTTATAAATTGAGATATTTTTCTATAACTAGTTCTAAAATCATGACCCCATTGAGATACACAATGAGCTTCATCTATAGCTATTTGGCTTATTTCTTTAGATTTTATTAATTCTAAAAAATCATATGAATCTAATCTTTCTGGTGCTATATATATAATTTTGTATTTATCATTATCTATGTTTTTTATTATGTTTAAAACTTCCATTGCAGACAAAGAACTATTTATAAATGTTGCATTTATTCCCATTGTATTTAATGAGTCAACTTGATCTTTCATAAGTGATATAAGAGGAGATATAACTATTGTCAGACCATTTAAAATAAGAGATGGTATTTGATAACATATGGATTTACCTCCTCCAGTTGGCATAATTGCCAGAACATCATTACCATCTATAATTTCATTTATTATATCCTCTTGACCTTTTCTAAATTCTAGGTATCCGTAATATTTAGATAGTACATCTAAAGGCTTTATATTCATTCGTCTTCTCCTTTAAAATACTTATTATTATAAAATATACTTTTTCTCAAAACAAGAAAACTCCTTAAATATGCATAAACATACTTAAGGAGTGTTATATACTATATTATATATAAATTATGCTAAAGTAACATTAGCAGCTTGAGGTCCTCTAGCACCTTCAACTATTTCAAAGTTAACAGCTTGACCTTCTTCTAATGATTTGAATCCATCTTTTTGTATAGCTGAGAAATGTACAAATACATCATCTCCACCTTCTACAGATATAAATCCAAATCCTTTTTCATTGTTAAACCATTTTACTGTTCCTTGTTTCATTATGGAATCCTCCTAAAAATTAAAGCACAATCTTTCAGTACTTCTTTACTATTTGTGTTAATGATATCACATATATTTCTCAATTACAAGCGTTTTACCAAATAAATATTTAAAATATTCATTTAATTAGTAATTAAATGAATTAGTTCTTCCTTAGATAACATCTTTATAAAGCTCTCATTTTTCAAGTCCTCACTTATAATCTTTTGTATAAGCTCTTTCTTGTCTTCTTGTAGTTTGATTATGTTTTCTTCAATACTTCCTTTAGAAATAAGCTTTATAACTTCAACAACATTTTTTTGACCATATCTATGAGCTCTATCTGTAGCCTGGCTTTCAATTGCTGGATTCCACCAAGGGTCAAAGTGTATAACTATATCCGCAGATGTAAGATTTAATCCTGTTCCTCCTGCTTTCAATGATATTAAGAATACTCTTACATCTTCATTCTTATTAAACTCATCAACTAACTCAACACGTTGTTTTGGATTAGTTTGTCCATCTAAATAAAAATAATTTATATTTTCCTTTTCAAGTTCTTTTCCTATATTTTTTAATACAGATGTAAATTGAGAAAAAATTAATATTTTATGATTATTTTCAATATTCTCACTAACTATTTCATTTAAGACATTAATTTTACCACTTTCACCATGGTAGTTATCTATTTTAATAGATGGATCTAAGCAAAGCTGTCTTAATGTTGTTAGATATGACAATATAGTTATCTTATCTTTATTAAAATCTGCGTCTTTCATTTTTTCTTTTATATCATCTACATATGTTTTATATACTTTCTTTTGATCTTCTGTCATCTCAACAAAGAAATTAGTTTCAATTTTATCAGGAAGTTGAGATAAAACTTCCTTCTTTAGTCTTCTTAACATAAATGGCTGTATTTGCTTTTTTAGCTCTGCTATATTATCAGTAGTTTTTAAAAACTTCTCTTGAAATTTATTTTTAGAATATAAATATCCAGGCATAATAAAATCAAATATAGACCACAATTCTAATAAATTATTTTCAATCGGAGTTCCTGTAAGAGCAAATCTAACAGAAGCTTTTACTTGTTTTACAGCTTCAGAATTTTGAGAATATGGATTTTTTATGTTCTGAGCTTCATCTATTATACAGTAATCAAACTCTATATTTTCTAATTCACTAAAATCATTCTTTAAAATAGTATACGTTGTCAATATAACATCATTTTCATCTATGTTTTTCAACATTTCTTTACGCTCTGATTTGCTACCATGTAAAACTAATATATTTAAATTTGGTGCAAAAGTTTCAAATTCATTCTTCCAGTTATATATAAGTGATGTAGGTGCAACTACAATGCTTTTTTTATTTTTTTGTGAAAGTAAAAAAGCTATAGTCTGTATAGTTTTACCTAATCCCATTTCATCTGCTAGTATTCCTCCAAATTGTAGATGACTTAAAGTTTTAAACCATTTAAACCCTTGAATTTGATATTCTCTAAGACTTGCGTTTAACTCTTTAGGTACTAAAACGTCCATATTATTTATAGTTTCAAAGCTGGTTGATATCTCATCTATTTTATCCATTCCACTGATAAAAGAAATTTCATTTTCATCTATTAGGTTTTTCAAGTATATAGAACTTGCACTTCCTAAGCTATATGAAACCTCATTACTATCTTCATCAATTTGTTCATTATTATCTATAGAAATATGCCTATCCTTTATATCATCCACTAATTCAAGGAATTTAACCATTTGATCTTCTTCAAGATTTATATAGCTTCCATTTCCTAACTTATAATATTTACGTTTATTTCTTAATGCTTCTAGTATATTTTCTATTTCATGTTTTTCTATATCATCTATATTAAATGTAAATTCTAAGTAATTTTGTTTATTTAAGTTAAAGTTAGCTTTTATATCACTGCCTTTATAAACTTTTACTTTTTTCAATTTATCTGAATAATAAATTTCACCAATATTATTTAAATCAAAAATCTTTTCTTTAAAAAATTCGTATAATTCATCAGGTGATAACTTACACAATAATTTATCCCCAGACCTTTCAAATCCATAAGAGCATACAGTATCCTCTATTTCATTTTCTTTTTTAAAGTTTCTAATTACATATCCATTTTTCTTACTTTCAGTTTCATCAGTATATACATAATCTATAAAACAAGAAATGTTATTTTTAATTTTATCGAAGTAAAATTTAGCATCTAAGTTATTACGTATTTGACTTTCTAAGTTTTCATCAAAAGCTATATTTTTAGAAGCTCTTTTTAATACCGGAAGAACTTCATTAAATAGGCTATCTGCAGCATCTTTCTTAAATGTTATATCCCCATTTTTAGTAAATATATTATGAAATGGAACGTAGTTATAACATTGTTTATCTGATATAAGATATATAGCATTGTTTAACAATACGACATCACCTTTAGAATTTAATAGTGAAATATCTTTACTGTTAGAACTTAGTACAAGGTTATCCTCATCTTCATTTATATGAAAATATATATCTATGTCATTATTTTTTATATATGTTTTATATACTTTATCATCATAATTGAATATAATTTCTTTGTTTCTTATATTTCTTAAAAAGTTTTTTAATCCACTTTCCAATAGATTTAAGTGTTTTACATCTATAAGACTTACATCTACTTTAGAATCCTTGTATAAAGTTTGATCTATGTTTATATACTCTTCTACAAAATTTATAATAGACTCATCCTCTATAGAAAAATAGTCTGAAACAGGGTTATACTCAAAATCCTTACCATATTTTATAGATATATTCTCTCTTCTAGAATATATAAACTCGGGAATACTTTTTAATACATACATCTTATCTATGCCTATTTTAAAACTTACTTGATAATAATTTCCTATGTTGGAGTTTTGCTTTGTTAGTGACATTTCCAAATTTACTTTTCTATTTTGAGATAATTTTTCATTAGCTATTTTTATAATTTGAGTTGATGGGTCTAATTCTTGTTCTTTTTTCTTTCTATCTATTTTTTGTTGCTTTATTTTTCTTTGTAACATATCTATATAAACAAGAAAAGTAGCTATATTGTGTTTGCATATAAAATTCTTATTTTCATTTTCATTATTTACAAAGTCTATACAATTACATCTTGCACTTATAATTTCTTTTTTCTTTAAGTCTATTTCAAGTGTTGTATAATGTATTTCATTTGAGAAATCTGCACCTATTATTCCATCAATTGTTAAAATTCCATTTTTTGTGTGAGGTGTAACTTGGTCTACAATTCCTTTTTTATAATAAGTATATCCCCTCGCCCACATCGATTTTTGTGTACTTTCTCTTACCATGTCTATTAATTCTTTAAGTTGCAATTTTCTCACCTCTCATTTTTTGAACATCTTTTTATTATATCATATTTAAAATTATAATTTGATAAAATTAAATTTTTAATTTAAATTTTATCAAATTAATTTTATTAATACTAAAAAAGTACTATACTAAAATTAATTTTAGTATAGTACTTTTTTAACTATTAATAATTTCATCATTTTTAAATTCTATAAAATCTATTATTCGCTTAAAAACCTCTTCTTTTTAGGCCCTAATGTTAAACTATGAGTCGCATCATCAATCCAGTATAATTTTTTATAATTACTATTTATCCCATTATATAATGCATACGCACCCTCTTTTTTCACCTGTGAATCATTTTTATCTTGAAGAATTAATGTTTCTGAATCTATATTCCTTAGGCAACTACTAGCTGATCTTGATGCGAGGTGTAATTGATGAACTGCATGTAATGGAAAAACGCTATAATGTAATCTATATTTATCACAATCGTCAGTTTTTTTTGAATTGGATATATCCCAACCCGTATATTTTTAAAATATTTTAATACACCTGTATATTTAACTAATCTATTATTAGGCTTAATAGCGCATGCTAATAATATTAATTTATCAATATGATAATTGGATGCTAGAATAAGTGCTAAAAGTCCTCCCATAGAATGACCAATTACAATAACTTTTTCACATTCAAATAACAATTCTTCATATGCACTTTCAACATCATTGTACCAATCTATATAAGATACTTTTAGTAATTCATCATGAGTTGTACCATGACCACTTAAAAGAATAGAATTTACTGTATAACCTTTATCGTTTAAGACTTTAGCTAAAGGATACATTTCTGCTGGTGTACTTGTAAATCCATGTATTAATAAACACCCTATATTATTACCATTAAATTTATACGATTTTTTTAAATCCAATGTACCACTTCTCCCTTATAACATCAACTTTAACATCGATTTCCTGATTCACTAAAATTATACCATTTATTGGTATATCTTACAATTTTAATATAACTAAAAAAGACTATATCATTTAGATATAATCTTTTTATTACTATTTAATATATCTTTTTAAAACTTTAGATATAGGAATTCCAATTATTATTCCAACAACTATCTGAGTTATATTTCCTGGTATAGACCCTATCGGTTGAATATAATTTCCATATAATATGCATTCTGTTATATAGTATCCTATTACCATCCATACTCCAGAAATACTTATTGCTATTATATTTGTTATTACGCTATTACCTTGCTTGTTTTTAGACCATGCTATACTCCCAATTATATATCCCATTACTCCTCGTATAATAAATGTAAATGGTGCCCATATAGCCCATTCTGACAATAAGTCAAATAAAGCCATTCCAAATGCTCCTGAACATGCCCCTTTTTTATTTCCAAATACTATCGCTGATATAAAGAGCATAGTATTCCCTAAATGCACTAACCCTCCATTTGATGCTATAGGAAGCCTTATGTTAATAAACCTAGTTGCTATAAATACTAAAGCTATAAGTAAAGATGTTTCAACTATATCTTTTGTTGTGAATTTTTGTTTATTTTTAGTAGTTACAGATTGCATCCAAATTCTCCTTTTATTCATAGTATTTATTAAATAAATTTACCAAACATCCATTTCCTTCAAATCCCAAATTGGTTAAGCTTTTCTCCAAAATATTTAAAATATATATTATACTTTCTAGCCTTGCATTTTCACCCATATGCCCTAATCTTAATAAAGAATTTTTATATTCTCCTAATGAAGTCCCTATGACTACATTATATGTATTTAAAATATAATTCACCAGATTTAGTGCCCCTATTTCTCTTGGTATTTCTATAGCTGTTACAGTGTTAGAAAATCCTGACTCAAGAAACAATTTTAACCCGTATTCTGATAATGCTCTTCGAGTTGCTTTAGATATTTTTTCATGCCTAGTTATAACATTTTCAAGCTCATCTTCAATTATATTATCCACAGCTTTTCTTAAACTTAATATGTCACTTATAGGCATTGTATATGGAAAATGTTTATTTTCATAATAATTATCCCATATACTTAAGTTACAATAAAATCCAATTATATTTGTTTTTCTATTTTTTATAGACTTTTTAGCTTCTTCACTTAAACTTACTATCGTTAACCCTGGTTGAGCCGACAAAGCTTTTTGTGATCCACCAAGAATAATATCTATTTTCCATTCGTCAACTAAAAGCTTTTCTCCAAACATCGCTGCTACAGAATCTACAACTGTAAGTATATTATGTTTCTTAAGAAGTGGACATATTGTGCTCAAATCATTCAAAACGCCGGTTGGAGTATCACAATGCACTATTGTTGCAAATTTAAAATCATTATCGTATTCTAAAAATTTTTCAAGTTCATCTGTATTTATACTGTTTCTATGATCTTGGCTAAAAAGGACTACCTCGCCACCGTACATACTCACGAAATCTTTAAACCCATTACCAAATATCCCATTATCTATAACTAGTACTCTATCTCCTTTTTCAATTAAAGAAGCGCAGGCTGCTTCAAGTCCAAGTATTCCTTCTCCACATAATAAATACACATCATTTTCTGTTTTTATAAGATTAGCTAAAGCGTCACAAGTTTCTTTATAAAATTCAACAAAGTCTACATCAATATCTGGATTTGTAGTTTTTATAAATCTAGCTTGTCTTACATTTTCTCTTACATTAGTAGGCCCTGGTGTATATACTATTTTATTGTTCATAATGAAAATATCCCCCTTTTGATTTAAATCTATGTTTTGATTGTATATTATAAAAGACAATAACGATACAATTTTTATAAAATTTTAAAGTTTTTACATTTTGTATCCATACAATTTTTAATCCTAAAAATAGATGCATTATGCATCTATTTTTTTAGGGTTAATGTTTTTGTTTTTAGGGTTGTATTATTACTTATTTGGGAGGTATATCCTATATTTAAATAATAATGCACTTTTATGAATTTAATATGAACTTAATATGAATAATTTAAAAAATTATCTAATTACCAGGTCTAACAGATTTATAAATATTGAATTTACTACTTTCTGTTATTTCTTTTGAATCTGCAATTAAATATTTGTCTGTATCTCTAACTCTTACAATATTTCCATCTATCGTTTTCAAAACTCTAGAAAGATCTCCTATGTTTTCTCCTCTAAATAGTGAAGCTTCTTCCATTTTTTTCGTATCAGCTATTAATACGCCACCTTCTCCTACCCTTACATAATATCCTTTTGAGCTTTGTATAATAGCATTACCATCTAAAAATTGTAAAATATTAAATTCCTCATTATCAGTTTGATTAAACTCAGTTGCAGATAAGTATGATCCACCACCATCTATTGCTGTAACAAATCTTTCTTCTGATACAGAAATCATTACTATATCTGTGTACTCTATTTTAGTTACTTCTTTAATTTTAAAAGATGTTCTTTCGTTTTGAATTAAATCGGTAGCTACTAAATATCCATTATTCTCTACTTTTACATAATACCCACCATCTGATTTTAATGCTACCTCTTTATCATTTATAGGCATTAAAGTAAATATTGTTGCATTTTCCTTTTCTGAAACCGATGCAAATAAAAAATCATTTTTAGAATCTATTTTAATATAATATCCTTCTTGAGTTTGAATTAAAACACTGCCATTATCTACATCTTGTAAAATAAATCTATCTGATAATTGACTATCTTCCTTATTAGCTATCAACCTATCATCTTCTCCATTTACAGATACATAATTTTCATTAAAAGTTGATTTTATAGTTACTAATTTATTTCTGTTATCATTAAGTCCCTTTTTGCTTTCTCATAAGTAAGTTTACTTATAAGTCCTTTTTTATATAAATACTTAAAATACATCAAGTGTATGTTATTTTCCTTCACGCTAAAACCCCCTACATAATTTTTATAATAAGTTCTATTTTTAATATATGAAATGTCTATATTTTTGTTTCTATTTGAATTTTATAATTGATAAAATAAAATGACCTATAATAAAAAATTATAAGTCACTTTATTCTATCAATTTTTTTCCCTTGATAACTTATATAAATTATAAAAATTAATAAGCACAATAAGAAAATTTGATATAGCTACTGGGTATGCATTTACACTTACACCATAGATAACAAATAAAATGCATCCTATAGAGTTTATTACTCTAAGTTGAACTATAGATGTCATCATTAGTGAAATTACTATAAATACAGAAGCTAAATATCCTACATATTCAATTGGGGCAACACTAAACATAAAACTACTCCTTTTTATATAATTATGATTAGTGTTACTTTTTTTATTTTATTGTATGCATATATATTTAAGGTTTAAATATTGTTCAATTTCTTTTAATGGTATATTGAATTTAGGAATTGAAACATAGTATGGAGCTATTTCATAAATTTCAAAATATACTACTAAGTTATCATCTGTCATATAAAATTTTTGATTGTCTTTTATCCCTTTAAATCCTTCATTTCCTTCAAAAAATAGTTCCTTATTTTTTTTAATGCAACTTTCTATATAAGGATTTATAATTTTTTTATAATCTACATCTTTATTAAATAAATCATTTAATAAAACTCGTTCTCCGGTATTTAAATCATAATTATAAGATTCCAAGTAAGTCATCCCATGTGCTCCACCAGTAAACTCGTAAAACTCAACAGGTATACTTATTAAATTATTTTTATCATAAGTTACATCAAAGTTTGAGTAGCCTTCGTATTTAAATTTAACATCTCCATTTTTATAAATTTGCTTATAGTTTAACGATTCTTTCTCCAAATTTTCTTTAAATTTAATGATATCATTATAAATTAGTGTATTTATATTTTGGATTGTTCCCTTATTGTAATCATTATTGTAAATATATTTAGGGTAAATTAAAATCTTAGGATACGTAATTTCATATTTTAAAAACTCACTTTCTTTTTTTAATAGGTATTCCCCTACACAAGAATTATTAATTTTACATTCAGTATTATTATCCATATAAAACCTCCTAAGTAATAGATTCTATAATAAAGTATGTTTAATCTACAAATTTGTTTAAACTTAAAATTAAATGCTTTGGTTGAATAAAAAAAAGAGCGTTCTACGCTCTTTGCATTATAGGTATTTGAATACTAAATTCAGTTTCTATATCATCACTATAAACCTCAATATTACATTTGTGAGATTCTAGTAATTTTTTAATTGAGTACAACCCAAATCCTCTATTTTTACCTTTTGATGAGTATCCTAGTTCAAAGATTTTTTTTATATCTTTAATCTTGCTACCGTTATTTTTTATAGAAATATTATGGTAGTCTATATCACTATAAATATCTACATGTATATATTTATATTCTTTATTATATTTTTTTAATTCATCTATAGCATTATCTATTATATTTAAAATTACTGAACTAAGTTCTGAATCTGATAGCTCTATCCCCTCTAACAAACTATCTATACAAGCAGTTAATTGTATATCATATCTTAAAGCTCTTCTCTTTTTAGTATTTAAAATTGCATCCATATATGAATTGCCTGTACAAAAACAACTTAATCCACTACTTGCATCCTCAGATAGTCCAAGTATGTATTTTCTAGCATCTTCATTTTTCCCGCTGGATACTTGCATCAATATAACTTGTAAGTGATTCATGTAATCATGTCTTTGCATTCTCAATGCATCAACAGTGTCTTCCATTTGCTTTAAGTTATTTTGCATAAGATTTTGTTGGATTTCATTTAAGGCTTTTCTTTTATTATAATTTATAAGTACTAATAACATTCCTGAAAGTATCAAAACAAACCCTGACATTAAAAATAACGTTAAAAATTGTGAAACCTCATATTTTAAATTTTTATTTTCATATACAATAAATACAACGATTCCAACAACTGTAATTATACACGTACTTATATAAAATATTAGTCCTTCTATTTTTTTACTTTTATATGATTTACTAGTGCTATCTATTTCCTTAATAAATTTTTTATACTTAAACATATTTATAAGCATAAACATAATAGATATAGGTATATAGTATATCAAAATTTTTAAAATTTGATTATTTAAAACATAATCCAGATTAACCCCTATAACGTTTATAAATGTTACAGATATTATCTCCAAGCAAAATAATGTTGATGCTGTGATTATGGTAGCTACTACACACCTTATAAATTTTACTTTTGAAAAAATCTGCATAATTGTAATTATTATACCAATCAAAATAATTGTACTTATACCCTTAGGAAAATTATTTTTTATAAAATAACATAAAATACAATATATCAGTGTCATATAAAATATTTGTATTCTTTTTATCCTTTTTTCTACTATTAAACTCAAAGATGTAAAAAATACTAATCCCTCAGGTACCCCCATGAAAATCAAGTCGACAATATCTATCTCCTCCACCCCCTTTAGTTTAAATATTAACATATATTTTCAAACTCTTCCATATTTAAACTAAACATTATACATTTATTTATATTTTGCTAATTTCCTATTTAAAACAAAAAAAGAAAGTGTTAACACTTTCTAAAAATTAAAGATATAATTATTAAAATTCCTATAGTACCTGATATAGGGTACATAAAACTTACAAGATATGAAAAAGGGAGCATACCTCCCATTATGCCTAATATAGTACAAAGTATAGCCATTATATTAAACCCTTTTGACTTTTCTAAATAACAACTGCTACATACATTCCAAAGAAGAGGAGCTGCTGTAGTATATATTCCAGCTATAAGTATTATAGAAAAAACATTACCGACTAATACAGAGATCTGCTTTGCCATATATAGTGTTGGAATTTCTTGATTATATGTATTTTGGATATCTGATAAAAGTGCTATGTTTATAAACATAGCAGATAATATAAGTATTAACCCACCTATAATACCTGCATATTTACAATTCTTTATATTATGTATAGTTTTTCCTGCTCCAACTAGAAATGGCGTTGCAAATATTATATTCAATCCACTATATACAAAAGCAGCCATAGGCCAGTTACTAACAGCTTTTGTCATTTTAAGATTACTTACTATATTATCTATATTATATAAATTTTCATAGTTAATACTTATAGTCATTAAGCTTACAACTATTGCAATTATTGCAATTATCGGACCTATACTTCCTAATATATCTACTACTTTATTCATACCTAATATAACAGATATCATAGTTATAATTGCAAGCAAGAATCCCCCTAAATTTTTATCTATTCCATAGTATTGGTTCATGGCTGCTCCAGCTCCTGCAATCATAACTATAAAGCTACAAAGCGAAAAAACCGGTATTATTATTTTAAATATACGTCCTAACTTATTTCCAAATAAATATAAAAATATATCATTGCTATATTTTAATTTTTTTGATTTTCCTATTATAAATAGCTTTGCACCACAATACATCATAATAATCATACATACAATTCCTGATAATATGCTTTTGCTTCCTTGAGCTGAGAAAAATTGCAGTATTTCTTGGCCTGTAGCAAACCCGGATCCTATACATACAGATATAAATGCTCCTGATAGTAATACTATCTCTTTTATGTTTTTAGTAATTTTAACCCCCTCCTATATATTAGCACTATAGTACTAATATATAGGAGGGGGGCTATTTATATTACTCAATTCATTTAATTAATAAAAATTATAAAATCATTCCCATACAAACTATATTAAAGAATTCTTCATCTATATAAGTTTCATTTTTTAATACACCTTCTATTTCAAATCCACATTTTTTATATAGGGCTATGGCTCTTGGATTATCTTCTCTTACTGAAAGCGATATCTTTATAGTTATTACTATCCCTAATATACCTACATGCTTACATTTTTTCTTTTGATTTGATGATATTGTTCCTATTCCTATTATTTTATCATTAACTAAAGCAAGTATCATAAATTTATATATCTATATTATTATTAATTTTTT